>NZ_DLNW01000033.1:0-4239 GCF_002478435.1 Pseudomonas sp. UBA7500
TGGGCCAGCGGCGGTGGCAGCCCCGGCAACTGCACCGCACCGCCCTGCCCGCCCGTACCGCCGGCCTGCGGCGCGCTGCCCTTGGCCGCGAACCAGGCCGAACTGAACGCCGCAGGCGCCGCCTGCACGCTGCCGGCCAGGGCCAGCAGCGCAATCACCTGGGCCAGCGGCTTGAGCCGCAGCAGGGGCATATCGGCCTGACGGTGGGTACGGTGGGAGGGCGAAGCAGCAGTGCCAAGGCGCATTGCAATCAATCCTTTTCTGGTCCATCGCGGTAATGGGGTGCCACACGCCGGTGCGGCCGGTGACCTATGACATAGGCGGTTGCACGGGCGGCAGACCGAACCTTTGTCACGCAAAGTTCATGTGATCGGTGGCGTTCTGAAACGCAAAAGCCGGTAACGGCGCGAGCCGTTACCGACGGGGTACAGCGACAGGCGTCGGCGCGGCTTAGGCCGGGCGACCCTGGGTGTTGCACACGCTGAGGTTGTTCACGCCCAGTGCGCCGGACTGGTTGGCGAACTGCAGGCGAACGGCGTTTTTCCAGGCTGGGCTCAACGGGATCAGCTTCTGCGCGATGATGGCCGCATCGTTGTTGGTGGTGGCGCCGTAATGACGGTTCAGGAAGGCGACGACGGCGGTGCCGTCTGCGGCGTCCTTGTAGCACTGACCGAAGATCAGGTTGGTGTAGGCAACGATGGAGTAGCCGGTGGCCGGGTTGGCCAGCACCGGGGCCCAGTTCTGCGGAATCGCGCGTGCGGCGGCGGTGGCCGGTGGCGCGGCGTTGGCCAGTGCAGTCTGCACGTTGCCGACGGTTGGCAGCAGGTTGTTGACGCGGGCGACCTTGGCGTTGTTGGTGGCATCCACGTCTTCAGGGCCTACATAGCCGATGGCGTCTTCGGTGCCGTACACCGAGGTCACGATATCGCCGCTCAGGGCAACACCCTGGAACGTGGCAGGCTCTGCACCGACCTGAGCGGTGGTGAAGGTGCTGCTGACGCCGAACTGGGTCGGGCACTGGCTGTTCAGGTGACGGGTGAAGATCTCGGAAGTGCCGCTGCTGCCGCTGCGGTAGAACACCTTGATGGCCTTGTTCGGGTAGCTGGCGTCGATCTGGTTCCAGTTGCTGATCGAACCCGAGAAGATCCCGCACAGCTGGGCGCTGGTCAGGTTCAGGTCGTTGACGGCAGTGCCGTTGGCCAGCTTGAGGTTGTACGGGATGGTGACCGAGGTGGCTGCCGACGGAACCTGGATCAGCGGGCCCCACTTGTTGGCGACGTCGTTGCCGGCGCTGTTGTGGTCCAGGTTGTAGGTGTTGATTTCCGCATCGGAAAGGATCGAGTCGCTGCCTGCGAAATCGACGGTCACACCGGCGGGCTTGTTGATATCGGCGGCACGGTTGAACAGGAAAGCCGACTTGCCTTTACCGCTGCCAACACCGGTGTAGGTGTCGAAACCGGCGCCCAGTACGCCTGGGGTGGTGTACAGGCCTTGTGGCAGGGTGGCACCGCCACCGACAACCGCTGCCATCGATTGAGCCGAAGCCAGTGCGGCAACAGCCAGCGAGGCTGCGATCATAGTGCGCTTAAACATGAAGAAGCTCCTTTCGTCGTGTTCGTACGTTGAGGTGAGTCGCGCTTGCATGTCACGGTGGCGTGGCGCAGCGCCTTGATCCAGAGGGCTTGCTGGCCGATCCACGAGGCTTAGGTTGGCAGTGCGCGGTGACAGTCAGAGGAAAAAACATCGGGAGCTTGGCGGGTAATTTCTCGGGTGTTTCGGGTGGCCTCATCGCGGGTCAAGCCCGCTCCCACACAGGTCAGTGTGGGGGCGGGCTTGACCCGCGATGGCTTCACCACCGATGGGGCGGCCCCTCGAGGTCCCGGATTCCCCGGCAACCCACTCGGGTGTTGCCCACCCCCCCAAAAAAAATCACTGCACCAGCTGGTTGATCTCGATGATCGGCAGCAGCACCGCCATCACGATCAGCAGCACCACCGCACCCATCACCACGATCATCAGCGGCTCCAGCAATGCGGTCATGCCCATCGCTCGGCGCTCGATGTCCTTGGCCAGGCTCTGCGCCGCGCGGTCGAGCATCGGCGGCAGGTTGCCGGTCTTCTCGCCGCTGGCGATCAGGTGGATCAGCAAGGGCGGGAACACCTTCTCCACCGCCAGCGCCGACGCCAGCCCCACGCCTTCGCGCACCCGCGCCGTGGCCTCGCTCACGCACTGGTCGAGGCGGTCGTTGGCCAGGGTCTGGCGCGCCGCCTCCAGGGCCCGCAGCAACGGCACCCCGGCACTGCCCAGAATCGCCAGGGTCGAGGCGAAGCGTGCGGTGTTCAGGCCCAGCACGAAGCGCCCCAGCAACGGCAGGCGCAGCACCCGGCTATGCCAGGCCAGGCGTGCCGACGCGCCGCGCAGGTACACACGCCAGCCCCATGCCCCGGCCACCAGCACGATGAAACACAGCCAGCCCCAGGCCCGGATGAAGTCGCTGGCGTTGAGCATCGCCAGGGTCAGCCCCGGCAGGTCCTGGCGCGCCTGGGTGAAGGCGCTGACCACCTGCGGCACCACGTAGCTGAGCAGAAAGATCACGATGCCGATCGACACCAGCCCGACCACGCCGGGGTAGATGAACGCGGTGAGGATCTTGCCGCGCAGGGTGTTGCGGTCTTCGATGTAGTCGGCCAGGCGCTCCATCACCTGGGCCAGGTCGCCGGACTCCTCCCCCGCCGCGATCAGTGCGCGGTAGATCTCGGGAAAGTCCCGCGGGCGCGCCGCCAGCGCGTCGGCCAGGCGCATGCCGCTGCGCACGTCGCCGCGCACCGCGCCCAGCACCTGGGCGATGTGCTTGCGTTCGGCCTGCTCCAGGGTCGCGCTCAGGGCGCCCTCCAGCGGCAGCCCGGCGGCCAGCAGGCTGGCCAACTGGCGCGTGGTCCAGGCCAGGTCCGCATCAGACAGCTTGCTGGCGAACAACCCGCCGCCGGCACTGGCGGCAGGCTCCGGCTCGACCTGCAAGGCGCTCAGGCCCAGCCCGCGCAATTGCCCGATCACCGCCGCCGGGCTGTCGGCCTCCAGCTGGCCACGGCTGATGCGCCCCTGGGCATCGGCGGCTTCATAACGGTATCGGCTCATCAGGCGTCCCGGGTCACACGCAGGATTTCTTCCACGGCGGTACTGCCGCTGTCGACCCAGCGCTGGCCGTCCTCGCGCATGCTCAGCATGCCGGCCTGGCGCGCTGCGGCGCGCAGGGCCTGTTCGTCGGCGCCCTGGTGGATCAGGCCGCGAATCGGGTCATCGATGCAGAACAGCTCGTGGATCCCGGTACGCCCGCTGTAGCCGGTGTGGTTGCAGCTGGCGCAGCCATGGGGGCGAAACTGGCCGGGGGCATTCGGGTCGGGCTGACGGCAGTGCGGGCACAGCCGCCGTACCAGGCGCTGGGCCAGCACGCCGAGCAGCGCCGAGGCCAGCAGAAAGGGTTCCACGCCCATGTCGAGCAGGCGGTTGATCGCCGACACGGCGTCGTTGGTGTGCAGCGTGGCCAGCACCAGGTGCCCGGTGAGCGAGGCCTGCACCGCGATCTGCGCGGTCTCCAGGTCGCGGATCTCGCCGATCATGATGATGTCCGGGTCCTGGCGCAGGATCGCGCGCAGGGCCACGGCAAAGGTCATGTCGATGCGCGCATTCACCTGGATCTGGCTGATACCCGGCAGGTCGTATTCCACCGGGTCCTCGACGGTGAGGATGTTGCTGACGCTGGCATCGAGCCGCGCCAGCGCCGCGTACAGGCTGGTGGTCTTGCCGCTGCCGGTGGGCCCGGTGACCAGCACGATGCCGTGCGGCTGGCGAATCAGCACGTCCAGGCGGGCCAGCAGCGCCGGGGCCATGCCCAGGGTTTCCAGTTGCAGACGCCCGGCCTGCTTGTCCAGCAGGCGCATCACCACCCGCTCGCCATGCCCGGTGGGCACGGTGGACACACGGATATCGATGGGCCGGCCAGCCACGCGCAGGGCGATGCGCCCGTCCTGGGGCAGGCGTTTTTCGGCGATATCCAGCTGCGCCATGATCTTGATCCGCGACACCAGCGCCGCGTGCAGCGCCTTGCGCGGCGAGACCACGTCGCGCAGGGTGCCGTCGACCCGGTAGCGCACCACCGAGTGGGTCTCGAAGGGTTCGATGTGGATGTCGCTGGCCTCGTCGCCGGCAGCCTGGGTCAGCAGCGCGTTGATCATGCGGATC
>NZ_DLNW01000056.1:0-91609 GCF_002478435.1 Pseudomonas sp. UBA7500
GGCCCCAGGGGTCGTTGGGCAGGCGCTCCAGGTAGGCGCGCCAGGTGCCGGGCTTGGCCGAGGCGGGTTTTTCCACCAGTACCTTGAGGCCCTGGGCGGCGCTGGGGTAGCTGCCGTTGTCCAGGCGGTAGAGCTTGAGCGCCTGCATCAGCCCGGCGATGTCCTGGCGGGCGGCGGTGGCACGCGCCTGGTCGGGGCGGTCGAGCACCTTGGGCACCACCATCGCTGCCAGGATCCCGAGGATGACCACCACCACCATGATCTCGATCAGGGTGAAGCCGCGTTGGCGACGGGGGGCAGAACGGCGTGGGCAGGTAAGCGACATCTCGGCATTCCTTGGCGGGATTCGGGGGCCGATTGTGGCAAGGGCATATGTCAGTGGTATTGAAAATCCTCGGGAGTTCCGGTCGCCAATCGGTCAGACAGACCCCCTAGGATGCAGCTTTGCCCACACCGAGATGCCCATGCGCAGACGCCGCCCGCAACAGGCCGGTTTTACCCTGATCGAAGTGCTGGTGGCGCTGGCCATCGTGGCCGTGGCGATGGCCGCTGCAGTGCGCGCGGCCGGGCTGATGACCCAGGGCAATGGCCTGCTGCGCGACAAGTCGCTGGCCCTGCTCTCGGCGCAGGCGCGCCTTGCCGAACTGCGCCTGGAAGGCCAGGCAACCCCGGGCCTGCGCCGCTTGGAGTGCGACCAGGGGCGCCTGCGCCTGCGCTGCGAGCAGCAGGTCGACAGCCGCCCCGGTGGGCTGCTGCAGGTGCGCCTGGAGGTGTTCGAGCGTGACCGTGAAGGCCCGCCGCTGGCGCGCCTGGAGAGCTGGCTGGGCCAGGCGCCTAGGGGCGAATGAGGCGCGGCAGCGCGGGGCCTTCGGGCAGTCGCGCGATGCCGATGCGGCTGCGCTCCCCGGCGCGCTCGATCACCAGCGCATCGGCTTCTATGGCCACCAGTTGCACCCCCTGCGCCAGTTGCTCGCCCACCCGCACGGCCTGTGGCGCGCCGCCGTTGAGCGAGACGATGGCCACCGCACCGGCACTGCCGGCCAGCAGCCCGCTGAGGCTGATGTCGACCTGCGCCGGCAGGTTGGCGAACCACTGTCCGGCGGCGGCCGGGGGTGCCGATAGGGTCTGCTCCATGGCAGCCGGCACTGGTTGGGGGGTGGGCGTCCAGAGCAACGTGCCCCAGGTCGCGAGCCCGGCTAGCGCCGCGAGCAGCGCCGCGCCCTGGACCAGTTGCGGGGCAGCCACGGGTTTGAATGCTAGTGCCATGGGGAACGGTCTCCGTGTGGTTCCTGGCCCGAGCATACGCGCCGATTCTCACGCTTTTGTTTCACACGACGATCATCTTCGCCGTGCACGCTGTCACCAGCCAAGGAGGCATCGCCCCATGCAACGCAGCCATCCACAACAGGGCTTTACCCTGATCGAACTGATGGTGGTGCTGGTGATCGTCGGCATCGCCAGCGCCGCCATCAGCCTGAACATCCGCCCCGACCCGGCCAGGGCCTTGCGCGAAGACGCCGAGCGCCTGGCGCAATTGCTGCTGGTGGCCCAGAGCGAGGTGCAGGCCGATGGCCGCGCCCTGCTCTGGCAGGCCGACCGCGACGGCTACCGTTTTGTGCGGGCCGGCGCGGCGCTGGACAGCGACCCGCTGCTGCGCCCGCGCCCCTGGCAGGCCGCGCCGGTGACGGTGCAGCGCACCCCGCAGCGGGCCGTGCGCATCGACCCGGAATGGATCGGCGAGCCGCCGANNCCGCTGACCCTGCGCCTGGTCAGCGGCCAGCAGCAGATCGAAGTGCGCCGCGATGCCGCCGGCCGCGTCGAGGTGCACCAGCCATGAGGCGCCACCCGCAAGGCGGGTTCACCCTGATCGAGGTGATGGTGGCGATCCTGTTGATGGCCATCGTCAGCCTGGTGGCCTGGCGCGGGCTGGACAGCGTCAGCCGCGCCGACCGCCACGTCAAGGACAGCACCGAACAGGCCCGCGCCCTGCTGCGGGTGTTCAACCAGCTGGAGCGCGACCTGGCCTTGCGTGCCAGCAGCGAACTGGTCGAGCCGGTGCTGGCGGGCATGGACCCGCCCAGCGAAAAACCGCTGCCTGCGGTGCGGGTGCAGGCCAGCGACGGGCGCCCGGCGCGCCTGGAGCTGATTCGCAGCAGCGCCGCCGACGACGGCCTGATGCGCGTGCGCTGGTGGTTGCAGAGTGGCACGCTGTACCGCGCCGCGGCGCCGGCACGCGACCGCTTCCCGCTACCGGCACCTGCCGGCCGGGTGGCGGTACTGGAGGATGTGGCTGAATTCAACCTGCGGGTGTGGGAGCCGGGCAAGGGCTGGCGGCACCTGACCGGCGAGGCCCGGGACAATCCGCCGGGGCTCGAGATCGAACTGCTGCGTCAGAGCGCCCAGGGCCCGCAGCGTTACCGCCAGGTACTGGGGCCGCTCAACTGAGCAGCACCACGCCACCGGGCAGTTCGGTGCAGCGTGCGCCGTAGGCGTCGCGGATCAGTTGCGCCACCCCTGGCAGCTGCGCCAGGCTGAAGCGCGCCTGCACCTTGCGTCGCCCCAGGCTGGGGTTGAGCAGCACCAGCATGCCGGGGCGGTAGCGGTTGATTTCGTCGATCACCTGGCTCAGCGGCGCGTCATGGAACACCAGCCGCTGCTCGCGCCAGGCCATTACCTGTTCGGCATCGAACGGCTGCGCGCTGCCGGCGCTGCGGGCGTCGTAACGCAGCTGCTGGCCGGCGGGCACGGGCAAGCTGCGGCCCTGCCAGAGAATCTGCACCTGGCCCTGCAGGCAGGTGACGCACACGGCCGAATCGGTGTGGCGCACATTGAAGCGCCCGGCCTGGGCCGACACCCAGGCCTGCCCGGCCTGCACCTGCACCGGGGCCTGGGCCAGCACCTCGACCTCGCCTTCGAGCAGGGCGATCGCTTCGCCGCTGCGGTTGATGCGGGTCTGGGTGTTGAGCTCCAGCGCGATGCCCTGGGTCAGGTCGATGCGCCGCTGCTCGCCAACGCCGGTGTGAAAGTCTGCCGCTGGCGTGCCGAGCCCGTCCACCAGGTTGCTGCGCAGCAGCACGAAGGCTGCCGANNGGGGGGGGGGGGCCGCCGGGGCCGCCAGCGCGCCACCCAGGAACGCGCGGCGCCCCAGGGTGCGCAGGGGCTCCACGCGCTCGGCCTGGCGCGCCGCCGGCTCCAGCTGCTGCCACAGCTGGCGGGCCTGCTCGAAGGCCTGGGCGTGCGCCGGGCTCTGTGCGCACCACTGGCGCAGGGCGCGTGCGTCGGCGACGGTGGCGCGCCCGGAGGTAAGCAGCAGCAACCAGTCCTGGGCCTGGCTGTGCAGGCTGGGTTCAGCCGAAGTCTGGGGTGTCATGGTCTGAGGGGCCTGCATCAAAATGGCGCTGTGTATTGTTCAAGACGGTTTTCCCGCACCGGGACCGAACCGCTGGAACACTTTTCTTTCCAGCCGCGTGGCGCAGTAACCCAGTGCGGCCTTGAGCTCCTTCTCGACCATGCGCGTGGAGATGCCGAAGCGCTGGGCGATTTCCAGGTGCGAGGCTTCCTCCAGGCGCGCGGCGATGAAGATGCGCCGGCGCCGTGCCGGCAGTTCGTAGAGTGCGCCGAGCAGGCACTGGATTTCCTGCTGGCCGCCGACGATGCGCGCCGGGTCCTGGTCTTCGGCCACCTGCAGCAGGTCTTCGACCTCGGCGCCGGTGAGCAACCGGGCGTCGGCCTGGCGCCGGTCGGCGGCGATGTTCAGGGCCATGCGGTAGAGGTAGGCATTGGGCTTGTGCAGCGCGTGGGTGGCCTGCATGCGGTCGACCCGCAGGTAGGTTTCCTGGAGCACGTCGCAGGCCAGGTCGTCCGAACCCAGGCGGCGTTTGAGGCGCACCTTGAACTCGTCGTAAGAGGTCAGGAACAACGTGACCAGAGGTGTATTCATACTGCCTAGCCTCCATGCGATTAAGGGCAGTCCATGCGTGTATCGGGCAACAGCAGCAGCGTCACCGGTTGCGCCAGCGCCGAGGGCGGTGGCCGCTCCAGGCGCAGGGCGCGCAGGCTTTCGACCAGCGCGCTGTCACGCCGGTGATCGCCGGTGGAGGCCAGCAGGCGGCTCTGGGCCAGCACCCCGCGGGCGTCGATCCATACCTGCACGGCGGCCCGGTAATGGCCTGGGCGTGCCAGCGCGCTGGCACACAGCGCCTGTTCCACGGCGCGTTGCAGCGTGCGCGCATAATTGCCGGCCGCGCTGGCCCCGCCTGTGGCACGCGGGTTCGGCGCGGCTGCCGGCAGTGCCACGCGCTGCACGGTGAAGGCCTCGGCGCCGCTGTAGCGGGCCATCAGCCCGGTGCCTTCGAGCAGCCTGCGCAGGCCGTCGCGGGCGCTGAACGCGCCGCTCAGCGGCATCGAGCGCTGGCGTGCGGTCAGCTCCCGGTCCACCAGCACCGCCATGCCGCTCTGCTGGCCGAAGGCGTGCAGCGCCTCGTCCAGTGGCTGGGCCGGTATGTCGAAACGGATCGGGCCTGCGCCGTGCACCGGCATCGCCAGCACGGCCAACAGCAGCACGGCGATTCTGGCAAGGCAGTGGCGCAAACCGGTGTCTCCCCCGAAAGTCGCCATCGTGGGGCCTGTGTATGAATCTGATGTGACAGCGGTAGGCAAAAAACCTTAACGATGTGGGAAGTCGCCTGGGGCTAGACTGGGGGAAACCGCTTCAGGGAGGGCATGGACATGGGCTGTCGAATCGCGGGGTTGTGGCTGGTTGCCGGTCTGCTGAGTGGGCTGTCGAGTGGCGTGGTGCATGCGGGTCAGGACGAGGGTTGCATCGACGTGCAGGTGGGCCAGGCGCGGGCGCTGGCGTACGACTGCCTGACGCGCCAGTTGCAGAACGGCAATGGGCAGCGCGCGGCGCAGGCCAACCGCAAGGCGATGGAGGTGGATGTGAGCCGGCGCGCGCCGAACCAGCTGGGGTTGTTCAACCAGTCGGCCACGGGGCAGCGCATGGGCAATGCGTTCGGGGTGTCGGTGCGGCCGCAGCGGCCGGGGCCGTGAATTCGACTGCGGGGGGTGTCAGTGCCACCCTCTTCGCTGGCAAGCCAGCTCCCACAGGTGGTGACTCAAGGACCGCGTAAAGATCTGCAAGATCGTGGTGAGCCCATCGCGGGGCAAGCCCGCTCCCACAGGAACCGTGGGGACCCGGGGCCTGTGCAAAACCTGTGGGGCTTGACCTCTTCGCTGGCAAGCCAGCTCCCACAGGTGGTGACTCAACGACCGCGTAAAGATCTGCAAGATCGTGGTGAGCCCATCGCGGGGCAAGCCCGCTCCCACAGGTACCGTGGGGACCCCGGGCCTGTGCAAAACCTGTGGGAGCGGGCTTGACCCGCGATGGGCCGCGCAGCGGCCCCTACCGCCCCCGCGGCAAGCAGATGCGAAACTGCGCCCCCCCCAACGCCGACTGCCCCACCGTCAGGGTGCCACCCTGCCCCTCGATCACCCGACGGCTGATCGCCAACCCCAGGCCAAACCCGCCCGTGGCACGGTCCCGACTGCGATCCAGGCGGTAGAACGGCTGGAAGATGCGCTCGCGCTCCTCCTGCGGAATGCCGATGCCGTCATCCTCGACGGTCAGCACGCACGCGCCCTTGGCATCCACGCTCAGGCGCAGCAGGATGCGCTGCCCGCAATAACGCATGGCGTTGCGGATCAGGTTCTGCACCGCCCGCGCCGTCAACCGCGGGTCCAGCACAAAGCGCGACAGATCCGGCTCGGCACGCACCTCCAGGCTCACCCCGCGCCCATCCAGCTCTTCGGCATAGCTGCCCAGGATGCTGTCGACGAACTCGGGCAGCGCCACCTCCACCCGCTCGCCACCCTGGCCATTCTGCAAGCGATTGTACGACAGCAGCTCAAGCACCAGCGCATCCAGCTCGCGCACGTGCCCCACCAGTTCCAGCAGGCGCTTGCGACTGGCCGGGGGCATTTCGTCGTACAGCAGCACCAGGCCGAAATCCAGGCGGGTCAGCGGCGTGCGCAGCTCATGCGACACCGCATTGAGCAACTCGCGCTGCTGGGTCAGCAGGCATTCGATATCCGCCGCCATGGTGTCGAACACCTTGGCCAGCGCGCCGATGTTCGAGCGTGGCGAGATCAGCGTGCGCTCCGCCAGGTTGCCTTCGCCCAGGCGCTGCGCCGTGGCCTTGAGCCGCTGCAGGTCACGCCAGTGCGGGCGCACCCAGAACAGCAGGCAGCCCAGCAGCGCCGCACCGATCAGCACGGTGATGCCCCACGACAGCAGGTAGATGTCCGCCGGGTCCGGCGGGTTGCGCAGCACCACCATCCACTCGCTGTCCAGCGGCGCCAGGGCGGTTTCGTAATAGCCCCACTCCCCCAGGCGCACCACGTACTGGCCGGCCTGCAGGTGCGCCTGCTCCTCGGCGTTCAGGTCCAGGTCGGCGCGCCGGCGCAGCTCGATGCTGAGGGGGGCGAAATCGGTGTTCAGCGCCTCGGCCACCTGGGGCCAGCTGTCGCGGTGCTTGAGGTGGAACTGGTTGACGATCAGGCGCTGCACGCCCCGCGCCTGGTCCTGGTTGTAGGCGATGTAGCGGTCATGGAACACATGCAGGATCAGTTCGGGGATCAGGAAGATCGACCCGGCATACGCGACGATGGTCACCAGATACAGGCGTACCAGAATTTTCAGCATGGCCGTGGCCGCTCCTCAGAATTCCCACTCGACTCGGCTGAACAGGTAGCCCTTGCCCCACACCGTCTTGATCTTGCGCGCCTCGCCGGCGCTGTCGTCGAACTTGCGCCGCAGCTTGGATATGGCCACGTCCACCGAGCGGTCGGTGCCGTTGAACTCGATGCCGCGCAACTGCTGCAGGATGCAGTCGCGGCTGAGCACGCTGCCGGCATTGCGCGCCAGCACCACCAGCAGGTTGAACTCGCCGCTGGACAACTCCACCGTCTGGTCGCGCCACAGCACGGTGCGTTCGGCCAGGTCGATGCGCAGCCCGCCGATCACGATCAGGTCGCTCTCGAGATGCGGCTCGTTGATGCTGCTGCGCCGCAGCAGGGTCCGCACCCGCGCCAGCAGCACGCGCGGCTCGCACGGCTTGCTGACGTAGTCGTCGGCGCCCATCTCCAGGCCCAGCACCTGGTCGTGGCTGTCGTCGCGGGCGGTGAGCATGAGGATCGGCAGCAGCAGCGATTCGGCGCGCAGCTGTCGGCACACCTGCAGGCCGTCCAGGCCCGGCAGCATCAGGTCGAGGATCACCAGGTCGGGTTTGCTGCGCCGCGCCTCTTCCAGCACGTGGTCCCCCCGCGCAATCACGCTGACGCTGAAACCATTGCGTTGCAGGTAGCTGGCGATCAGTTCGCTCAGGGCGCAGTCGTCTTCGACCAGAAGGATAGTGGGCATGGGTAGTTTGAAAGGCCGGGAAAGTCAGGCAGGATATAGCGCTTATTCGCAGGTCGCGAAATTCTTCACACTTTTTCACACTCGCCCTACATAGCTTAACAACTGCCTGTAGCGCGGCTGCCTTAGCATTGCCGGGTCATTTATGGAAGATCCGCATGCCCAGTTCAAGCCCCGTCCGTCTGCGTACCCTGGCGCCCCTGTTGCTGCTGAGCCTGGCCCTGGCCGGCTGCGACAGCAAGCCGCCCGCCGAAGAACAAGCCCCCAAGCCCGCCGTCAGCGTCGAAACCGTGCGCGAGCAACCCCTGGCCATCAGCACCGAGCTGTCGGGGCGCATCCTGGCGCCACGCATTGCCGAGGTGCGCGCGCGGGTGGCCGGGGTGGTGCTCAAGCGGGTGTACCGTGAGGGCAGCGACGTGAAACAGGGCGACGTGCTGTTTCGCATCGACCCGGCACCGTTCAAGGCCGACTACGACAGCGCCCGCGCCAACCTGGCCAAGGCCGAGGCCACGCGCTTTCAGGCGCGCCTGCAGGACCAGCGCTACGCCGAGCTGATTTCGATCGACGCGATCAGCCGCCAGGAGCATGACAACGCCCGCGCCGCCGCCATGCAGGCCGACGCCGAAGTGGCAGCGGCCAAGGCCGCGCTCGAGCGTGCGCGCCTGAACCTGGGCTATGCCACCGTGACCGCGCCGATTTCCGGGCGCGTGGGCCGTGCCCTGGTGACCGAGGGCGCGCTGGTGGGGCAGAACGAATCGACCCCGCTGGCGATCATTCAGCAGCTCGACCCGATCCATGCCGACCTGACCCAGTCGACCCGCGAGATCAACGCCCTGCGCCGTGCCCTGCGTGCCGGCGAGCTCAAGCAGGTGGGCCAGGACCAGGCCCGCGCCACGCTGATCCAGGATGACGGCACCCCTTACCCGCTGGCGGGCAAGCTGCTGTTCTCCGACATCAGCGTGGACCCGAGCACCGGCCAGATCACCCTGCGCAGCGAGTTCCCCAACCCCGACCTGGACCTGCTGCCCGGCAGCTTCATCCGCGTGCGCCTGGAACAAGCGGTGCAGCCCAAGGGCATCAGCGTGCCGCAGCAGGCCATCCTGCGTGACAGCGCGGGCCTGCCGCGGGTGCTGCTGGTGGACGCCGAGCAGCGCGTGAGCGAGCGCGCCGTGGTGCTGGGCAGCGTGCAGCAGGACCGCTGGATCGTCACCGAGGGCCTGGCCCCGGGCGATCGCATCGTCACCGAAGGCCTGCAGCACGTGAAGGTGGGTGACCAGGTGAGCGTGACCCCCGCCACCGACACGGCTGCCCCCATCGCCCAGACCACCGCCCAGTGAGGCCCTGATCCATGCCGCAGTTCTTTATTGACCGCCCGGTGTTCGCCTGGGTGGTCGCGCTGTTCATCCTGCTCGGCGGTGCGCTGGCCATCCCGCAGTTGCCGGTGGCCCAGTACCCCAACGTGGCGCCGCCACAGATCGAGGTGTACGCGGTATACCCCGGTGCCTCGGCGCAGACCATGGACGAGAGCGTGGTCAGCCTGATCGAGCAGGAGCTCAACGGCGCCGATCACCTGCTGTACTTCCAGTCCACCAGCAGCCTGGGCAGCGCCACGGTAACGGCGACCTTCCAGCCGGGCACCAACCCGGAACTGGCCCAGGTCGATGTGCAGAACCGCCTGAAGATCGTCGAGTCGCGCCTGCCGCGGGCGGTGACCCAGCAGGGCCTGCAGGTGGAGAAGATCTCCACCGGGTTCCTGATGCTGGTGACCCTGACCGCCGACGATGACCGCCTCGACGAAACCGCGCTGAGCGACTTTCTGGCGCGCAACGTGATGAACGAGGTGCGCCGGGTACCGGGCGTGGGCAAGGCGCAGCTGTATGGCTCGGAACGCGCCATGCGTATCTGGCTCGACCCGCAGAAGCTGATTGGCTTCAACCTCACCCCCGAGGATGTGAACCTTGCGATTGCCGCGCAGAACGCCCAGGTGGCCCCTGGCAGCATCGGCGACCTGCCCGGCAGCCCGACCCAGGAAATCACTGCCAACGTGCTGATCAAGGGCCAGCTGTCGACGCCCCAGGAGTTCGCCGACATCGTGCTGCGCGCCAATGCGGATGGCTCGCGGGTCACCGTGGGTGATGTGGCGCGGGTCGAGATCGGCGCCCAGGAGTACCAGTACGGCACGCGCCTGAATGGCAAGCCGTCCACCGCCTTCAGCGTGCAGCTGGCGCCCGGTGCCAACGCCATGCAGACCGCGACCCTGGTCAAGGCCAAGATGGACGAGCTGTCGCGCTACTTCCCGCCCGGGGCGGTGTACGACATCCCGTATGACACCTCGCCGTTCGTCAAGGTGTCGATCGAACAGGTGATCAACACCCTGATCGAGGCCATGGTGCTGGTGTTCCTGGTGATGTTCCTGTTCCTGCAGAACATCCGCTACACGCTGATCCCGACCCTGGTGGTGCCGGTGGCGCTGATGGGCACCTTCGCGGTGATGCTGACGCTGGGCTTCTCGATCAACGTGCTGACCCTGTTCGGCATGGTGCTGGCCATCGGCATCCTGGTGGACGACGCCATCGTGGTGGTGGAGAACGTCGAGCGGATCATGGCCGAGGAAGGCCTGCCGCCCAAGCAAGCCACGCGCAAGGCCATGCAGCAGATCAGCGGCGCCATCGTCGGCATCACCGTGGTGCTGGTGGCGGTGTTCGTGCCGATGGCGTTCATGCAGGGCTCGGTGGGGGTGATCTACCAGCAGTTCTCGGCGTCGATGGCGGTATCGATCCTGTTCTCGGCGTTCCTTGCCCTGAGCCTGACCCCGGCGTTGTGCGCCACCCTGCTCAAGCCGATCGCCAAGGGCGAACACCACGTCAAGCGCGGTTTCTTCGGCTGGTTCAACCGCAAGTTCGAAGGCATGAGCAACGGCTACCAGCGCTGGGTGATGCACGCGATCCAGCGCAGCGGCCGCTACCTGGTGGTGTATGGCCTGCTGCTGGTGGCGCTGGGCTGGACCTTCAGCCAGCTGCCCTCCTCGTTCCTGCCTACCGAAGACCAGGGCTACACCATCACCGACGTGCAGCTGCCGCCCGGCGCCAGCCGCAACCGTACCGTGCAGGTGGCCGAGCAGATCGAGGCGCACAGCGCAGGCGAACCTGGCGTGGGCAACACCACGGTGATCCTGGGCTTCAGTTTCTCGGGCAGCGGGCAGAACGCGGCGCTGGTGTTCACCACGCTCAAGGACTGGTCCGAGCGCACCGCAAAGGACAGCGCCGAGGCCATCGCCGAGCGCGCCAACATCGCCTTCAGCCAGTTCAAGAACGCGGTGGCCTATGCGGTGCTGCCGCCCTCGGTGGATGGCCTGGGCACCTCGACCGGTTTCGAGTTCCGCCTGCAGGACCGTGCCGGCGTGGGCCATGCCGGGCTTATGGCGGCGCGTGACCAGTTGCTGGCCGAGGCCGCGAAAAGCCCGGTGCTGGCCAACGTGCGCGAGAGCGCCCTGGCCGAAAGCCCGCAGGTGCAGTTGCTGATCGACCGCAAGCAGGCCAACGCGCTGGGCGTGTCGTTCGACGACATCGGCACGGTGCTCAACACGGCCATCGGCTCGACCTACGTCAACGACTTCCCCAACCAGGGCCGCATGCAGCGGGTGGTTGTGCAGGCCGAGGGCGACCAGCGCAGCCAGGTCGAGGACCTGCTCAAGATCCACGTGCGCAACACCAGCGGCAAGATGGTGCCGTTGTCGGCCTTCGCCCAGGCGCAGTGGGTATCGGGGCCGGTGCAACTGACCCGCTACAACGGCTACCCGGCCATTGCCGTGTCGGGCGAGCCGGCACCGGGCTACAGCTCGGGCGCGGCGATGGCCGAGGTGCAGCGCCTGGTCGATGCCCTGCCGCTGGGCTTTGGCCTGGAATGGACCGGGCTGTCGCTGCAGGAGCAGTTGTCCGGGGCGCAGGCACCGATGCTGATGGCGCTGTCGCTGCTGGTGGTGTTCCTGTGCCTGGCGGCGCTGTACGAAAGCTGGTCGATCCCTACCTCGGTGCTGCTGGTGGTGCCGCTGGGCGTGCTCGGTGCGGTGCTGGCGGTGACCCTGCGCGACATGCCCAACGATGTGTTCTTCAAGGTCGGCCTGATCACCCTGATCGGCCTGTCGGCGAAGAACGCGATCCTGATCATCGAGTTCGCCAAGAGCCTGGTGGACGAAGGGCATGACCTGGTCGAGGCCACCGTGCAGGCCGCGCGCCTGCGCCTGCGGCCCATCGTGATGACCTCGCTGGCGTTCATCCTGGGCGTGGTGCCGCTGGCGATTGCCACCGGCGCCAGCTCGGCGAGTCAGCAGGCCATCGGCACCGGGGTGATCGGCGGCATGCTCAGCGCCACGCTGGCGATCGTGTTCGTGCCGGTGTTCTTCGTGGTGGTGATGCGCGTGACCGGCTGGCGCCGGCGTGACGCCCAGGCCGACACTGCGGTGGTCGAACAAAGCTGATGGACAGCCGCGCGGCGGTCATGGGATGGTGCTAGCCCGCTTATGGACTGGAACCTTGCAATGACCGCCGCCGTACTTCCCCCCTGCTCCATTCTTTTGCTGGCCGGCGGCCGTGGCCAGCGCATGGGCGGGCAGGACAAGGGCCTGCTGTCCTGGCAGGGCCGCCCGCTGATCGCGCACGTGCACGCCGTGGTGCGTGACCTGAGCGATGACCTGATCCTTTCCTGCAATCGCAACCAGCACGCCTATCGGGCGTTTGCCGACCAGTTGGTGGGCGATGCCGAGCCTGGGTTTCCCGGGCCGCTGGCCGGGGTGCTGGCCGGGCTTGCGGTGGCGCGGCATGCCTGGCTGGTGGTGCTTGCGTGTGATGCACCGATGATCGAGCGCGGGTTGCTCGAGCAGTTGCTGAGCGTGGCGGTGACCGGGGACTGCGCGGCGATGGTGCGCCAGGGCCAGCAGTGGCAGCCGATGTTCTGCGTGATCCCGGTGCGCCAGCAGGCGAGCTTGCAGGCGGCATGGCAGGCCGGTGAGCGCAGCCTGCTGCGGGCGTTGCTGGACCATCCGTTGCAGGCAGTGGAGTGTGCAGAGGAGGACCGGCGCCTGAGCAACTTCAATACGCCGCAGTGGTTGGGGCAATAAGGCTTTTTGTGTCGTCTGTGAGGGCCTCTTCGCGGGCCAAGCCCGCTCCTACAGGGGACGGCGGTGACATTTAGGCCCGTGCAATACCTGTGGGAGCTGGCTTGCCAGCGAAGGGGCAGTTCAGGCGCCGGAGATTCGAGGCCCATCGCGGGCCAAGCCCGCTCCCACAGGGACGGCGGTGACCTTTAGGCCCGTGCAACACCTGTGGGAGCTGGCTTGCCAGCGAAGGGGCAGTTCAGGCGCCGGAGATTCGAGGCCCATCGCGGGCCAAGCCCGCTCCTACAGGGGACGGCGGTGACCTTTAGGCCCGTGCAATACCTGTGGGAGCTGGCTTGCCAGCGAAGGGGCGATTCAGGCGCCGGAGATTCGAGGCCCATCGCGGGCCAAGCCCGCTCCTACAGGGACGGCGGTGACTTCGAGGCTTGCGCTACCCCTGTGGGAGCGGGCTTGACCCGCGATGGGCGGCACCGCCCCCCTCGAACACCACACACCGATTGCGCCCCGCCGCCTTGGCCGCATACAGCGCCTGATCGGCCGCCGCCACCAGCGTCAGGGGCGTTTCGCCCTGCCCCGCCATGCCTGCCACGCCGATACTCACCGACACCCGCCCGAACGGGCTGCCAGCATGCACGATGTTCAGCTCGGCCAACCGCGCCAGCACCGTCTCGGCCACCACCACCGCGCCCGCCACCTCGGTATTGGGCAGCACCATCGCCAGCTCTTCCCCGCCATAACGCGCCACCACATCCGTCGGGCGGCGCACGCACTCGCGCAACAAGGCGCTCACCGCCTTGAGGCATTCGTCACCGCCGATGTGTCCGTAGGCGTCATTGAAGCGTTTGAAATGATCGATATCGATCAGCAGCAGCGCCAGCGGCTGGGCCTCGCGCTGGGCACGCCGCACTTCGCTGGCCAGCACCTCGTCGAAACGCCGGCGGTTGGCCAGCCCGGTGAGCGTGTCGTGGGTGGCCAGCACCGCCAACTGCCGGTTGGTGGCCAGCAGTTCTTCGCGCGCCACCAGCAATTGCGCATCCATCTCGGCACGATGGCGCATGTCGCGGATCAGCAGCCGGCCAATCACCGCAATCACCCCCTGCAACGCCAGCACCAGCCCCACCGTCAGCCACGCTTCCATGCGCCAGGCGTCCAGGGCCTCGCGCTTGCCGATGGCCACGGTGGTCACCAGTGGCAGGTGCTCGTTCTTGCGAAACGCATACAGGCGCTCCACCCCATCCAGGCTCGAGGCAAACGAAGCCGTGCCCACCGAGTTTTCCACCAGGTAGCGGGTGTAGATCGGCGACCGGGAAAAGTCGCGGCCCATGTCCTGCTCGCGAAACGGGTAGCGCACCAGGATGCGCCCACTGGTGTAGGTGAGCGCGATCGCACCGTCCTTGCCCACGTCGATCTTGCCGAACAGGCGCAGAAAGTTCTCCACCCCCAGGGTCACCGCGATCACCCCGGCGAACTGCCCCCCGGGCTGCTCGAAACGCCGGCTGACGGTGATCACCCATTCATGGGTGGAGCGGCTGCGGATCGGCGGGCCGATGAACACCTCGCGGGACGGGTTGTTGCGATGGTGGATGAAGAACTCGCGGTCGGCGCTGTTCGCACCGTCCGGAATCGGGCCGTTGGTCGACATCAGCCATTCGCCCGTCGGGCCATAGACGGTCAGCCCATGCAGTTGCGTCAGCAGTTCGTTCTGCTCCTCCACCAGCCCGGCCAGGCGCGCCAGTTGCTGCGGCCCGCCGCCATCGACTTCGAGCCGCTCGCTCAGGCCCAGCAGCATCATCGAACTCTGGCGGATGATGCCCTCGGCATAGGTGTCCAGTGCCTGGGTCAGGTTGAGGCTGTGTACCTGAACCTCGTTCAGCGCGCGCTGACGTGCAGCCCATATCTTCCAGGCCGTCAGCGATGCCAGCGATACGCAGATCACCAGCAACAGCAGCACGGCCAGGCGCACGTCACGCTTGTGCGGCAGCGGCACCGGCAGTAAGGGGGTCGACATCATGAAACGCTCCTGCGATGCCACAACTGAAGGCATCCTGCCATCAGCTGTACTCCGGAATGCCCTGTACCGCAAGGGGCAGAGCATCAGGCGCGCAATCAAGCGGTGGGGGTCACGACGGGCTGCTGCAGAATCCGGCAGGCAGAAGTTGCAGGGCAGTGAAGCTGAAAGTGGGACGCAAGGCCGCCCGCTCCAGTGAGCAGCCTTGCGCATGCATGCAGGCAGGCCTTGCGGTGCGCCGCTGGCGCGGTTGCCCTTCAGTAGCGGAACTTGCCGCCATGAATGTCCTGCAGCACCTGATCGGTCACCCGCACGTAGGTTTCGGTGCCCGGCAGCCAGGCATACACCGGGTCTTCGCCGGTCTGGCTGGGGTCGAAGGCTTCGCTTCTGAGCTTGGTCTTCTGGTACTTGAAGGTGCCGGTGGTTTCCATGCAGGTCTTGACGCGCAAGAACATCGGCACCGCGTAGTGAGGCATCTGGCTCTTGACGAAGCGCAGCAGGTCGCAGAAATCCAGCTGCTCCAGCGGCGCCGACGGGGTGATGGCGGCCATCCCGGCGCGACCGTTGGTGTTCTTGATTTCCACCCCGTAGGCCACGGCTTCGGCAATGTGGGGGTGCTGCACCATGATGTTCTCGACTTCGGTGGTGGAGACGTTCTCGCCCTTCCAGCGGAAGGTGTCCCCCAGGCGGTCGACGAACTGGGCATGGCCAAAGCCGATATCGCGAATCAGGTCGCCGCTGTTGAAGTAGCGGTCGCCCTTTTCGAACACGTCGTAGAGCACCACCTTCTTGCTCTTCTCCGGGTCGGTGTAGCCATCGAACGGGGCGTCGTCGTCGATCTTGGCCAGCAACAGGCCCTGACCGCCCTTGCCGACCTTCTGCATGAATCCGTCGGCGTTGCGCCGTGGTTCGCCGGTGTCGTGTTCGTACTCCACCAGCGACCAGGCGTTGATGGCAAAGCCGATGGTGTTCTCGAAATTGAGGATGTTGGTAAAGCCGATGTTGCCGTCACTGGCGGCGTAGAACTCGCAGACCCGCTCGATGTTGAAGCGTTTCTTGAAGTCGAGCCACACGCCCGGACGCAGGCCGTTGCCGATCATCTTCACCACCGGGTTATCGCCATCGTTGCCGGCCGCAGGCTGATCGATCAGGTAGCGGCACAGTTCACCGACGTAGCAGATGGTGGTGGCCTTGAATTTGCGCGTGTCTTCCCAGAACTGGCTGGCGCTGAACTTGCGGCGGATGGCGAAGCCCGAGGCACCGGCCAATGCCGAACCCCAGCTCACGCACAGGCCGGTGCCGTGATACAGCGGCAAGGTGCAATAGACGATGTCATCGGGGCGCATGTCCAGGGCGATCATGCCGAAGCTGCCGTAGACCTTCATCCAGCGCCCATGTTTGAACACCCCGGCCTTGGGCAGGCCGGTGGTGCCGGAGGTATAGATGTAGAAGCAGGCGTCGTCGAGGTAGACCTGCTGGGTAGTCGCCGGATTGGCCGTAGCGTGCCCCTGACTGGCAAGGGTCAGGTTGACGTAGCCCTCGGGGGCGGTGCCGGCATCGCGCGTGGTGTCGGTGTCGGCCAGGAAAAAGGTGCGCTGCCTGTCGATGGCCACCTCGTCGCGCACCGCCTCGAACGATGGCACCAGCTCCTGGCCGACGATGATCGCCGACGGGTTGACCAGGCCCAGGCTGTGGATCAGCACGTTGTTGGTCTGCGAGGTGTTGAGCATGGCGCAGATGCCGCCGATCTTGCTCACGGCCAGTACGCTGACCAGCAATTCGGGGCGGTTCTCGATGAAGATGCCTACCACATCGCCTTTTTTCAGGCCACGGGCCAGCAGGTAGTGGGCGAAACGGTTGGCCCACTGGTTGACCTGTTCGTAACTGAAGCGTGTGTCCTTGTAGAGCAGCGCCGGCCCTTGAGGGTTGCGCGCCACCGCCTGTTCGAAGGCCCAGCCCAGGCCACAGGGCTGATCGGCCTTGAGTTTGGAAACCTTGAGGCCCCTGACGAGCCGAGGAATGGCCCGAGTGATCGAGGGAATTTTGCGCAGCATCATGCCCCAGGTAATCATGTCGCTATTACTACTCATGGCACCTCCTGGTGGATTGACCGTGGCCGCCAGGCGGTTCGACAAACGCCATGACCAGCCAATCGTTTTTATTGTTGTGCACGCCATGTGAAAAAGTCCTCGCGCAGCGGGGTGCGCGAGGACGCCTGGTGCCGATCAATCAGAACTCGTCGGCGACCGACTCGAGGATCTTGCCCATCAGGTAGACCGTGGTGCGGGCCACTTGCTTGACCGCCTCTTTTTCTTCGTCGGTCACGACCCAGCGGTCGATGGCGGCGTTGACCTGCTCGGAGTGCTTCTCGTCGATGATCGCGTGGGCGACGAAGAAGGTCAGTTGCTGGTCGGTCAGCTTGAGATGGTTCTTGCACACGTCCATCAGGGGTTCGAGGTGCTCATAGCAGTCCTCGGCCCAGAAGCTGTAGCCCAGGCGCGGAATGATGCCGCGGCATACGGAAACGAAGTCCAGGTAGCCGTAGAACGCCTCGGTGGCCGGCAGCATCGGTTTCTCGAACTCCGACGGGTCCACGCCAATGGCGATCAGGTCGTTGTACGCCATGTTTTCATGGCCCAGTTCTTCCAGCGCATGCTTCATCGCGAAACGCAGCAGGCCGACCTTCTTGTGGTCCTGGTTCCAGCACGCCACCGCCTGGTTGATCGCGTTGTTCTTGGTGTAGTGGTACACCTGGACAATCGACTTGATGTACAGCTCACGCTGCAGTTCGGGACGCTTCATCATCTGGAAGAAACGGCCGGCCTTGATCTTTTCCCATTCGGCGTCACAGATGGCTTTGAGCTCTTTGCGAAACGCGGTCACTTCAGTCATTTCACTCTCTTCCTTGGCGTGTTGATAAATCGTTCATGACACGTGTTATACGGTCAGGCGAATACGGCGTTACAGGCGCAGCACGGACTTGATGATGTAGATGAACTTGGAAAAGAAGCCCAGGCCTTCGATAGTGTCCCAGTGTTCCATCAGCACACCATTTTCAACACGGTAGATATCGATCACCTTGTAGTTCACCGTGAAGAACCTGTGCTTGGCCCAGTGCTTGGCATACAGGAAGACATAATCGCCTTCGGCGCAGACCCGCTCGATACTGGTACCCGACTCGGGGAACGTCTTGAAGAACTGCGTGAAGTAGGTCTTGAAGCCTTCGCGGCGCGGGGGAATGAACACGTTGTTGTGCTGCACGTAGTCCTCGGCAATCAAGGTATCGGCAACCGCCAGTTCACGCTGACCAAACATGCGCTCGTAAAACTCGATGACCACTTCTTTGTTCCTGGCTTCCATCTTGGATCAACCTCAATGTTGTCGTTATTGTGTGATGCTTATCCCGCCAGTGACTGCCTCGCGTGACGGGCGGCCAAGGTATGGCGAATCAGGTCATCGACGTCCTTCAGGTCTGCCGGGCAGCTGGGCAGGCCGAAGAAGGGCGTCACCGACGGCATCAGATCGCCTTTGTACAGGGCGTAGTAATGATCGCCACGGGCCTTGATCTGGAAGAAGATGCCGTCCTGATCGAACACGAAGCTGTCGAACTTCGGCGCCAGCCGTGGCTTCACATAGGTGATGAATGTCTTGTAGCCGCCTTGCAGGGCCACCAGCGAGGCACCGGTCATGGCCAGCCCGTTGACCACGTTCTTGACCGGGGCATGCTTGTCGACGATCAGGCGCGAAAGTTCGACGCACTCGTGCTCGTAGTTGGGCCCGGAGAACTGCACCAGTTGTTCATGGCTGATGAACTCACCCGACTCGTGAGGGAACGGCGTAATACGCTGAGTGCCGATGATTTCACCATCATGATAAAAGGCAAACACATAGGAACGCGGGTCGTATTCATCCAGGCACACGGTATTGTCGACCGAGTTGCCAAACAGCGTCTTGTAATAGATCTTGCGCTGCCCATACAACCGGCTACGGGCACGAGAAAGTTCGATGAATTGCGCAGGCGTTACCACCTGCCTGACCTTTACCTTGTCAGACTGGCACAACTCCTGGAGGACTGAATCATAGAAACTGTAGATGGCCGAACCGGCGGAATCATCCTTTACCAACTGCATACTTGCCGAAGGCAAGTCAGCCTTGTTACTGGCGAGTGACGGCATGAGAAATCCCTTCTTATTGTGATCTGTAGTATTCAACTCAGCCCAGCGCACGACTTAAGTTTCCACAGGACAATACATAGCTTCGCCTCCTTGCGTAGATAGCCATAGGTTGTTGATTTACGGGCTGCGCACAGCCAGACACTCACCCGCTAGTGGCGGGCGTGCCGTTGAACCAGAGCGAGGTACAGTCAGTTCGGTGGTAGCGAGGCCAAGGCTCGGCAGATCTGCTCGGCGCGCTCGCCCAGCACCTGTGGCGTGGCGATCGGGAGGTCCGCATGACCCAGGTTGAAACCGTCACCGACAAAGCGGGCCAGCACATGCAGGTGCGCGTGACCTACGGTCTGCCCGGCCACTGCGCCATCGCACAGCAGCAGGTTGATACCTTCACAGGGCTGTTCTTCGAGGCTCAGGCCGCTTTCACGCAGGGCGGCCGCCATCCGTTGACCCACACGCATCATGTGGCCACAGGTTTGAGGAGGGATATCACCCAGGCCGCTTGCGTGGGCCTTGGGAATGACCAGGACATGGCCAGGAGTGATCGGCTGAATCGAGAGAAAGGCCAGGCACTGCTCGTCTTCGTAGACAACGGCAGCCGGTGCTTCTTTCTTGGCGATTGCACAGAAAATGCAGTTCACGGATAGCTCCCTCTATTGTTGTAGGTGCAACCCCGGTGGAGGCATGAAGATCCGGGATGCTACAGGCTGCATTCCATTGCAGAGTTGACCGCGCAGCTTGTAGGAGAAATTACCCCTGGCCTTCCTCAGCTGTACACGGGAGTTTTGAAATTTTTTGTATCTGAATCCCGTAAATTTCCTAATGGGTTGATTTGAATGGGTTTTCCCAAGGTAACTTTTTGTATCCGGGCTGCATGGGGGCGTCACCGGCCAGGGCCCTGAGGGCCGAGGACGGTGACGCGATCACCCACCCGCTGTGCGTGGGGTCGCCCGGCCTGAGCTACACGAACGCATCGGCATGAAAATGCGCGGGCTCCAGCCCCCGCTGCTCGACGAAATCGCGTCGCGCCGAGTCGACCACGATCGGCGCACCGCAGGCATAGACCTCGAAGTCCTTGAGGCTATGGAAGTCCTGCAGCACCTGGCGGTGCACGAAGCCGGTGGCACCCTGCCAGTCGCAGGCCGGGCCCGGCTCGGACAGCACCGGGGTGTAGCGCAGCCACGGCAACTGCGCCTCCCAGGCCAGCAGCTGTTCATGCCGGTAGAGGTCCTCACGGCGCCGCCCGCCCCAGTACAGGTACACCGGGCGGCGGTTGTCGCCGCGCTCGCGCAGTTGCTCGAGCAGCGCCTGCACCGGGGCAAAGCCGGTGCCGCTGGCCAGCAATACTATCGGCCGTTGGCTGTCGCGCAGGTAGAACGAACCGAACGGCCCCTCCATGCGCAGGATCGCCCTGGGCTGCAACGCATTGAACACATGCCCGCTGAACACCCCGCCCGGCATGTGCCGGATGTGCAGCTCAAGCTGGTTGTCGCGCGCCGCTGCGGTGGCCATCGAGTAGCTGCGCCGGCTGCCGTCCTTGAGCAGCACCTGCACGTACTGCCCCGGCAGGTAGGCGAATGCGGCGCCCGGCGCGAGCATCAGGCGCAGCACCGCCACGTCGTGGCTGACCTTGTCGAGGCTGGCCACGCGCACGCCCATCTGCTGGATGCCGATGCCGCGCAGCTCGGTGACTTCCGGCGCGTCGATGACCAGGTCGGAACGTGCCCTGGCGCAGCAGAACAGCGCCAGGCCCTGGGCCCGCTCGGCTTCGCTGAGCACTGCCAGCGGGCTGTCGGCGTGGTCCACCTCGCCGCTGAGCACCTGGCCCTTGCAACTGCCACAGGTGCCGGTGCGGCAGCTGTGCTTGAGCATCAGGCCATCGGCCAGGGCAGCGTCGAGCACGCTCTGCCCGGCGTTGACCGGGCAGCTCAGGCCGACCGGCTGGATCTGCAGGGTGAAGCTCATGTGCGTACCCTCCGTCACTGCGCGCGTCCGGCGGCGGCCAGCAGGTCCAGCGCCACGTCGACGATCATGTCCTCCTGGCCGCCGACCATGCGCCGCTTGCCCAGCTCGACCAGGATGTCGACGGTTTTCAGGCCATAGCGCGCCGCGGCGATTTCGGCGTGGCGCAGGAAGCTGGAGTAGACCCCGGCATAGCCCAGCGCCAGCGATTCGCGGTCGACCCGCACAGGGCGGTCCTGCAACGGGCGCACGATGTCGTCGGCTGCATCCATCAGCGTGTAGAGGTCGGTGCCGTGGTTCCAGCCCAGGCGCTCGGCGGCGGCGATGAACACTTCCAGGGGCGCGTTGCCGGCGCCCGCGCCCATGCCGGCCAGGCTCGCATCGATGCGATCGCACCCCTCCTCCACCGCGGTGATCGAGTTGGCGACCCCGAGGCTGAGGTTGTGGTGGGCATGCATGCCGGTTTCGGTCTCGGGCTTGAGCACGGCCTTGAACGCGCGAAAGCGATCACGCACGTCCTGCATGTTCATCGCCCCACCGGAGTCGGCCATGTACACGCAGGTGGCGCCGTAGCTTTCCATCAGCTTGGCCTGGGCGGCCAGCTGCTCGGCCGGGATCATGTGGCTCATCATCAGAAAGCCCACGGTGTCCATGCCCAGCGCGCGCGCATATTCGATGTGCTGGCGGGCCACGTCGGCCTCGGTGCAGTGGGTGGCCACGCGCACCACGCGGGCGCCGGCGTCATACGCGGCCTTGAGGTCATGCACCGTGCCGATACCGGGCAGCAGCAGGGTGGTGATCCTGGCGTGACTGATCACGTCGGCCACGGCCTCGATCCACTCCAGGTCGGTGTGGGCGGCAAACCCGTAGTTGAAGCTGGAGCCCTGCAGGCCATCGCCGTGGGCCACTTCGATGGAATCGACCCTGGCCTTGTCCAGCGCACGGGCGATGTCCTGCACGTTCTGCAGCGAGTACTGGTGGCGCACCGCGTGGCTGCCGTCGCGCAGGGTCACGTCGCTGATGTAGAGCTTCTTGGCGGGATTGAACGTCATGCGGGCATCCTCAGTTGTGCGCCATGGCCTGGGCCATGCGCTCGGCGGTCGCCATCGCGGCGGACGTCATGATGTCGAGATTGCCGGCGTAGGCCGGCAGGTAGTGGGCGGCGCCTTCGACTTCGAGAAACACCGAGGTCTTGAGCCCGCTGAAGCGGCCCAGGCCCGGGATCAGCAGCGGCGCCTGGGGCTCGATCACCTCGAACTGCACCTGCTGCTTGAGCCGGTAGCCGGGCACGTAGGCCTGCACCGCCTGGGCCATCTCGTGGATGGAAGCTTGCACGCGGGCCTGCTCGCAGGCTTCGGAGAGCACGAACACGGTATCGCGCATGATCAGCGGCGGCTCGGCCGGGTTCATCACGATGATCGCCTTGCCCCTGGCTGCACCGCCGATGGCTTCGATGGCCTTGGAGGTGGTTTCGGTGAACTCGTCGATGTTGGCGCGGGTGCCGGGGCCGGCGGACTTGCTGGCAATCGAGGCGACGATTTCGGCGTAGTGCACCTTGGCCACCCGCGACACCGCAGCCACCATCGGGATGGTCGCCTGGCCGCCGCAGGTGACCATGTTGACGTTCAACTGCGCCAGGTTCTGCTCCAGGTTCACCACCGGCACGCAGTACGGGCCGATGGCTGCCGGGGTCAGGTCGATCAGGCGGATGCCGGGCTTGCGTGCGCGCAGGTAGGCGTCGTTGCGTACATGGGCGCCGGCCGAGGTGGCATCGAACACGAAGTCGATATCGGCGAACTCGGGCATGCGCGCCAGGCCCTCGACCCCTTCGTGGGTGGTGGCCACGCCCAGGCGGCGGGCGCGTTCCAGGCCGTCGGAGGCCGGGTCGATGCCGACCATCACGGCCATTTTCAGGTGCTTGCCGTGGCGCAGCAGCTTGATCATCAGGTCGGTGCCGATATTGCCGGAGCCGATGATGGCGACATTGAATTTTGCAGGGTTCATACGGCTTCTCCGTAGACTTCGGCGAGGAGGATGACGCTCGGGTCGAGGCTGTCGGCGTACAGGCGCTGCACGGCCTCGGCGCGCAGGCTCAAGGCGGTGCGCTGGTTGATGTAGCCCTTGTCGGTGATCTCGCCGTCGTTGAGGCTGGGCGGCGAATCGAGGATCACCAGGCGCACGGCATGCTGGGACGAGGCCGGGTATTCCCGGGCCAGTGCCTGCAGGCCCGCGCACAGCGCCAGGCGCACCTCGGGCTGCAGCGCCAGCTGTGCACCGCTCATGTGCTGGCCCTCGTCGCCGAGCAGGTCGCGCAGGGCCTGGGACGGGTAGACCAGCGCGCCGATCATGTCGCGGTCATGCCCGCCGATCACGCAGTCGCTGGCATACGGCGCCAGCGCGCTGACCAGGCGTGGGCGCAGCGTGCCCACCGACACCCAGGTGCCGCTGCTGAGCTTGAAGTCCTCGGTCACACGGCCGTCGAACTGCACGCCCAGCTCGGGGCGCGCCGGGTCGACCAGGCGCCCGGCGTCGCCGATACGGTAGAAGCCCTCTTCATCGAACGCCGCCAGGGTGCTGGCCGGGTCGCCCAGGTAGCGCGGGAACACCGAGGGGCCGCGCACGCGCATCTCCAGCTTGTCGCCGGCCGGCACGAACTTGAGCTCGGTGCCCGGTACCGGCAGGCCGATGATGCCGGCCTTGTCGGCGGCAAAATGCACGCTGGTGACCACCGGCGAGGTTTCGGTGGAGCCCCATTCGGTGGCAAAGAACAGCGGCGTGTCGCGCACCTTCCCGGCACACGCCACCAGCCGGCTCCAGCTGCTTTGCGGCAGGGCGGCAGCGGCATAGAACAGCATGCGCAGGCGCCCGAACAGGGCCTGGGCCAGCGCCGGGTCGCGCTCCAGGTGCGGCAGCAGCATCTCGTAGCCGCGCGGCACGTTGAAGAACAGCGTGGGCCTGACCGAGCGGATGTTCTCCAGCGTGCGGTCGATCTGCCCCGGCACCGGCAGGCCGTCGTCGATGTACAGGGTGCCGCCGTTGCGCAGCACCAGGTTGAAGTTGTGGTTGGCGCCGAACACGTGGCTCCAGGGCAGCCAGTCGAGCACGATCAGTTCGCCCTGCTCCAGAAAGCGCCAGCACTGGGCAATCGCCTGCTGGTTGGCGCAGAGCATGCCGTGGGTGTTGACCACGGCCTTGGGCGCACCGGTGGAGCCGGAGGTCATCAGGTAGCGCGCCGGGGTGTCGCCATCCAGGCGCGCGAAGGCGGCCATCACCGCCGCGGTCTCGGCCTTGTACAGGTGCGGCAGGGCCAGCGCACCGGGGATTTCCTGGGCGTTGCGCGCCGCCACCACCGGGCAGTCCGGGTCGACCAGGGCGATGGCGCGGCCATAGGCATCGCCGTCGTTGACGAAGATCAGCCCTGGCTTGAGCACCTCGACAATCGCCTTGAGCTTGGCGCAGCCGCTGCCGGTATTGCGCGAGTAGGCCACCGAGATGGTCGACACCGGGATGCCCACGTGCATCGCCGCCAGGGTCAGCAGCGCCTGGTCCAGGTCGTTTTCCGAAAGCATCAGCAGCGGCCGGCCGGCTGCGATGTCCAGTTCCAGCAGGCCCTGGGCCAGGGCGCCGACGCGCTGGCGCACCTGCTCGTAGGTCAGGCTGAACCAGCCCGCGCCGCGCCGTTCGGCCAGGTAGGCACGCTGCGGCGCCTGCTCGGCCCAGTGTTCCAGCCACTGGCCGATGCAGCGCGCATAGGGTTGCAGCGGCTCGGGCGAGCTGAGCACGAAGCTGCCGTCGGCACGCGGTTCGTACAGCACCTGGGCGGGGGCCAGCTGGGTGGGGTCGTTGAAGAAGTCGTACATTGCACGCCCTCGTGAGCGCGGCAGGCCGTCGGCCCGCTGCTCACTGGTTTTATTGTTGTAGGTACCGGCGGTCGGTCAGGCCGCCGGGTTCAAGCCGGCACGGCTCAGGTGAAGCGACAGCTCACTTCGCCCAGGCGGGTCAGGCGCAGGCGCAGGCTGTCGCCCGCCACCACCGGCACCATCGGCCCCAGCGCGCCGGACAGCAGCACGTCACCGGCCTGCAGCGGGCGCCCGGCCAGGGCCATGGTGCGCGCCAGCCACAGGCAGGCATCCAGCGGGTTGCCCATACACGCGGCGCCCACGCCGATGGCGGCCTGGGCACCGTTCTTCTCCAGCAGCATGCCTTCCAGAGCCAGGTCCAGGCCGTGCAGCCTGACCGGGGTCTTGCCCAGCACGTAGAGGCCCGAGGAGGCGTTGTCGGCCACGGTGTCGACCAGGGTGATCTTCCAGTCCTCGATGGCCGAGTCGACGATCTCCAGCGCCGGCAGCACATGGTCGACCGCGCGCAGCAGCTCGCCCAGGGTGGTGTTGGGGTCGGGCAGGTCGCGCCCCAGCACGAACGCGATCTCGCCCTCGGCCTTGGGCTGGATCAGCCGCGTGCTGTCGATGGCCTGGCCATCGTGGCATTCCATGTCGGCGAACAGCATGCCGAAGTCGGGCTGGTCGACGCCCAGTTGCTGCTGCACCGCCAGCGAGGTGAGGCCGACCTTGCGCCCGCTCAGGCGCCGGCCGGCGGCCAGCGCGGCCTGGGTGGCGAGTTCCTGCACGGCGTAGGCGTCGTGCAGCGACTGGATGTCGAAACGCTCGGAAATGCGCCCGCACGGGGTGCGGGTCGAGCGGGCCTGGGCCAGCGCTGCGGCGGCGGCCTGAAGGTTGGGGTGGGTCATGGGGTTGCTCCTGAACGGGTCCGGTTGGCTTACAACGCGCGCGCGCGACTCTGGCGATAGCCCTGGTGCAGTTCGTCGACCAGCTCGGCCACGCTGCAGGTGCGGGTGATCTGGCCCACGCCCTGCCCCGCCGACCACACGTGCTTCCACGCCTTGTTGGCGGTGGCGATGTCGCCGGAGAAGTCGATGCTGGGGCGGGTTTCGCTGCGCGGGTCGATGCCGGCCTTGTCCAGCGACGGCTGCATCCAGTTGGCCAGCACACCGCTGACCGCCTTGGTGGTGGTCACCTGGTCCAGCGAGCACTCCACCAGCATGTCGCGGTAGGCGTCCTCGACCAGGCTTTCGTGGGTGGCGATCAGGCGCGTGCCCACCAGCGAGAAGTCGCAGCCCAGCACCTGCGCGGCATGGATGTCGCGCCCGTTGGAGATCGCCCCGGCCAGGCCCAGCGGGCCGTCCCAGAACTCGCGCACTTCGGCGACGAAGGCGAACGGGTTGTAGTTGCCTGTATGCCCGCCGGCGCCGTTGCACACCAGCACCAGGCCATCGACGCCGGCGGCCACGGCCTTGCGTGCCAGGGCCGGGCTGATCACGTCGGCGATCACCACCCCGCCATAGGCGTGCACGGTGTCGAGCACGCGCTTGGGGCTGCCCAGGGCGGTGGAGACGATCGGCGGCTGGTAACGGCGCACCAGTTCAAGCTCGGCCTCGAAGCGGTCGTAGGTGCTGTGCACGATCATGTTGAGCATCCACGGCGCCCACTGTTCGCCACGCTGCTGCGCGGCGTCACGCTCGCCGACGATCTGTTCCAGCCATTGCTGCAGTTGCTCGACGGTGCGCGCATTGGGCGCCGGCAGGCTGCCGACGATGCCGGCCTGGCAGCTGGCGGCGAGCAGGCGCGGGCCCGACACCAGGAACATCGGCGCGGCCAGCACCGGCAGGTCGAGCCCGGCGAACAGGTTCAGGAGTTGCTGTTGCGGTGCACTCAGGCTTGTTGTTGTCATCACGCATCTCTCTTGTTCTGGTTATCAAGGCTCAGGCCTTGCGCGACCGCGTGGGGCCGGCGCTGCGAATCTCCCAGCCGCCATCGCTGTGGATGATGTTGGCGGTGGTCAACCCGGCATTCTCGCGCGAGGCCAGCAGCACGTAGTGCCCGGTGTGGTCCTCGGGCTCGGCAATCCGTTGCAGGGGCACAGCCTGCGCGGCACCGGCCTCGAACCCGGGGATCTGGTTGAGCGGTACGCTGCGGCTGTTCAGGCCATCCAGGCTTTTCATCGACGTGTTGGTCGCCCCCGGCGCCACGCCGTTGACCCGGATGTCCGGCGCCAGCTCGTAGGCCAGCTGGCGGATCATGCCCACCAGCGCATGCTTGGCGGTGACGTACAGAATGCCACCACCGCCGGCATAAAAGGCACTGTTGGACAAGGTAAAGATCATGCTGCCACGGGTTTGGCGCAGCGCCTCGATCGACGCCTGCGCGCCGAGCAGGTAGCCCTGCACGTTGGTGGCGAAGAGTTTCTGGAACGCACCCTCGAAATCCGGCGGGGCGATGCGGTCCAGGCGGGTGAAATAGTCGAACACCGCGGCGTTGCCGACGAAGGTGTCGAGCCTGCCGAACGCCTCCAGGGTGGCGGCCACGGCGCGCTGGTTATCCTGATAGCGCGCCACGTCGCCCTGCACGGTGATCACCGCATCGCCCAGCTCGGCAGCCAGCGCCGCCAGTTGCGCCGCGTCGCGGCCCATTACCGCGACCCTGGCGCCTTCGGCCACGTAGCGGCGCACGATGGCGCTGCCGATGCCGCCGGTACCGCCGGTGACCAGTGCCACCTGCCCTTTCAACCAAGCCATGTGCAGGCCCTCATAGGAACGTGTTGATGTTCTTGCACAGCAACATCGCGTTGGGGATCAGAATCTTGCGCTTGAGCAGCTTGAGGCCCTCGGCCTCCAGGCGCAGCACGTCCTCGCGCCGCCCGGCCAGCTGGGCGTGTTCGTCCAGGCCGCGGCTGCGCACGTTGACGAAGCACGAGTACGCCAGGTACTCGCCCGGCTCGGCGCCGGCGTACACCTCGATGTTGCTGACCAGGTGCACGTTGCGCGTGGGCGGGTTCTCGGCCCAGGCCGAGGGCTGCTTGAAGCGCGCCACGCGGCGCCTGAGCTCGCGCATGCCGTCATCGAAGAAGGCCATGTGCTCCAGGCGGTAGGGCCCGGACTTGTCTTCGCGGCGACGGTTCTCGATGCCGGGCATCCAGTAGTGGATGGCTTCGCTCAGGCTCAGCAGCCATTGGTCCCAGCACTCGTTGTCGAGCAGGCGCGCCTCGCGCAGCAGAAACTGTTCGACCCGGCGGGCCTCGTCGATGGACACCGGGGTGTCCTGCAGTTGGTGTGTCATCTCGCCCCCTCAGCGCAGCGTGCCGTTGCGGTCTGGTACGTCGGCCCAGGTCGGTGCCTGCAGCAGGTCTTTCCAGCGCTGGTAGAATGCCCGCGCGTTGCATTCGTTGAGCTGGCCCTTGAACACGTTGCCCGGCAGCTCGCTGTCGTCCAGGCGGGTGTGCATGCCCAGGCCCACGTACAGGTCCTGGTAGCGCGTGACCACGCCCCGGCTGGTCTTGGTGCAGTACTCCCAGTTCTCGCCGTCGTCCATCTCGAACACGCCGGTGGGCGAGAAGGTCATCATCGCGCCACGGCGCCATTTGTCCTTGATGTCCTGCGGGGCGTTCTTGTTGACGATGACCCAGGTGAACAGCTCGATCTTGTGCGGGCCACGCGGCTGCCAGATGCGCACGGTGTTCTGCCCCGGCAGGAACGAGAAGTTGGGGAACACGGTGAACGAGGAGATTGCGCCGATCAGCTTCGAGCGGAACTCGCCCAGGCGCTCGGCGACCTTGGGGCGCAGCACGTGCAGGTACTTGTTGATGTCCTTTTCGCCCAGGGTGGCGGCGTTGCCGACCACGTCGGTGGCGAACTCGTAGCCGTGGCCGTTCCAGTTCACCGAGTAGGATTCGGGCAGTTCGCCGACATTGGCCACCGGGCCACCGAGCATGGCCTTGGCCGCCGAGTCGTGGGTCCAGCCGCCGTGCAGGATGTCGCCGACGAAGTTCTCGGCGGCGATCTTCCAGTTGCACTCGATGGTGGAGCGGATGCAGCCGCCCAGGAACTCGCTGCCGCCCTCGTCCATGTCGAGCATCACGTCCATGTACCAGGTCATCGGCCCGAGGTACTCCTCCAGGGTCGGCGCATCACTGGCAAAGGTGGCGAACACCAGGCCCTTGTAGCTGGCCACGCGGGCTTCGCGCAGGCCATGCCTGGACTTGTCGAACTGGCTTTCTTCGTAGCACTTGGATTCGTGCATGCCCATCAGGCGCCCGCCATCGGCGCCGAACGACCAGCCGTGGTAGTTGCAGATGAAGCCGCGGGCGTTGCCGGCCTCGGCAAAGCACACCTTATTGCCGCGGTGCGGGCAGGCATTGAGGAACACCTTGATCGAGGCGTCCTTCTGGCGTACCACCAGCACTTCGTCTTCACCCATCGAGGTGGTCAGGTAGTCGCCGGACCTGGGCAGCTGGGATTCGTGGGCGACGAACAGCCAGCAGCGCGCGAAGATCTTCTCCAGCTCCTGCTCGTAGATCGCCTCGTCCCAGAACACCTTGCCCGACAGGCGCCCCTCCTGCATGTCGCAGAGGCGGTCGAGGTTGCCCAGGGCGGGCGTGCTTTCGAGGGTTCTGAGCGGTATGTGCTTGTTGTTATCCATGGTTCAGACTCACAGGTATGCGGTTGGACGGCGCCCGGTCAGACCGGGCTGTCGGCGTCGGCCAGCGCCTCGTCGGCTTCCAGGGCCGTGTCGGCATACACCTCGCGGTCGGTGACGATGACCTTGTAGGTGCGCAGGTGCCGTTCGCAGGGGAAGGTCACGGCCTTGCCGCTGGGGATATGGAATTGGCCCCAGTGCACCGGGCAGGTGATCAGGTCGTCTTCCATGTCGCCTTCGGCCAGCGAGGCGGTGGCGTGGGTGCACATGTCGGTGGTGGCGTAGAAGGTGCCGCCCAGGTTGTAGACGCACAGGGCATCGCCATCGCCGTTGGCGACCTTCTTCAGTTCGCCCGGCGCCAGCTCGTCACGCTGGCAAAGCAGTACGCGGCTCATGCCGGCTCCTCGTTGTTGAGTTGCACAAAGCCCAGGCCGGTGACCCAGGCGGGCACGGCTTCATAGGCGATCACTTCACCGCGCGGACGCTCCAGGGCGGCCATGGCGCAGGCGAAGTTGCGGATTTCCATCGCGCCGTTGCCGGCCCGACGCAGGATGTCTTCGTCGCGGTAGGCACACAGTGCCTGCAGGTCGCCGTTTATCGCGTGGGCAAGGATTTCGCGGTCGAAGTCCTCGGCCACCTGGCCCATCTCGACGGTGCCTACCCAGTGGCTGATGCCGCCGCTGCCGATGATCACCACGCGCTCGTCGGCGTCGAACGCCTCGACTGCCGCGCGCAGTTGCCGGCCCAGGTCGGCCGAGCGCTCCAGCGAGATGTACGGGTCGACGCCGCACGCCAGGTACACCGGGATGCTCGGCAGCTCACGGCCCAGCAGGGCCTCGGCCGGCTTGACCACCAGCTGGTGCGGGATCGAGAACGAATGGTCGACGGTGAAGCTGCGCGCCACGGTCCAGTCCACGCCCTGCCCTTCACCGTGATGGACGATGTGCTCGGCCAGCGCCTGGTGGTTGCGCACCACGCCCCGGTCCAGGCCCGGCAGGCGGTCGATGGGGCCGTCCACGTCGCCGGTGCCGATCACGTAGCGCGGCAGGCAATGGGGGCCGAACAGGATGTAGTGATCACAGCCGACGATGATCACCGCCGTGGGCTGCAAGGCGGCCAGGCGCTCGGCGCATTGGGCATAGGCGCCCCATACGGCATCGCGTTGTGCGGCCGGTGGCGCTTCGGGCGCCACGAACATCACCGGGTCATGCGGCATCCAGAAGCCGCCCACTATCTTGCCCATCGGTTCACCCCTTGAGCGCGGCGGAAAACCCCGCGCCTTGTTCATCGGTACAGCCCAGGCGCTGCTTGTAGACGCGCATGCTGCGTTGCGGCGAAAGCTCCTGCCAGAAGCCCATGGTCAGCATCGGGTTGACCCCGGCCGCCTGCAGGCCGGCCACGTCGAAGTCGAGGATCATCTGCGCCTCGTCGGGGGCCAGGGCAAAGCGCTGCACGAAGCCTGCGGCGTCTTCACGAAAGCGCTGCTTGGCCGCGCGCTCCACGCACAGCTGCCACAGCACCCGCTCCATCACGTTTCTGCTCATGCCGGACTACTCGCCGAGAAAGTCGCGAACCAGCGCGGCAAAGCGCCGTGGCTGCTCGCTCTGGACCCAGTGACCGCAGCGCCCGAACAGGTGCAGGTCGGCGTCGGCAATGCTGTTGGCGATCAGCAGCCCGCACTCCGGCGGCACCACACGGTCTTCACGACCGTGTACCACCAGCGTCGGCGCCACGATCTTGGCCAGCGCGGCGGCGGGGAAGCCCTTGACCATCGTCTGGCCTTCGGCGGCGGGCTGCGGGATCAGCTTGCGCAAGGCGGCCTGGGCACCGGGCCGGGCACTGGCCTCGTAGCGGGCCTGCACCATGGCGTCGGTGATCAGCGCCTTGTCGTAGGGGAACAGCTCCATCAGCTGACGCATGTTGGCCAGCGACGGCTCGTACTCCCAGGCACCGCGCAGGCCGGGGGTCTGCACGAACTCGCCGGCCGGGGTGCCGAGCAGCACCAGCTTGTTGACGCGCTCGGGGGCGAACACCGCCAGGCCGATGGCCAGGGCGCCGCCGAACGAGTTGCCGATGAAGGAGGCCTTCTGGATATCCAGGGCATCCATGATGCCGATCAGGTGGCTGACCCACAGCTTGATGTCGTACCGGGCGTCATCCTTGAACTCGGTGAAACCGAAGCCGGCGATGTCCGGCACGATCACCCGCCAGCGGTCGGCGAACACCGGCACGCTGGCGGCCCAGTTGGCCCAACCCGAAACACCCGGGCCCGAGCCGTGCAGCAGGAACAGCGGCTCGCCCTGGCCGGCCTCGTGGTAGTGGGTGTGGTGCCCTGCTGCGAGCAGAGTCTTTGCAGTTGCGCTCATGTCGGCCTCCGGTTTTTATTCTTAACATACAGTTGTGTATCTGCATGCTATTTACCGTTTTGACCTGAGTCAATGAAAAAACATGACTATTTTCAAATAATGAGCAGCCTCACCTACACCTATGTACTGTCATGTATGGCAGGATGCGGACACCCGGCACTGGCCTTGTGGCCAATGCCGGCAATAGCTTCGCCGTTGCGGCGGGCGTTAGAATGACGGTTTGCTGCCAAGGCCAAGCGTCGAACCCTGCGCTGCCCTGGCGCTTATCCAGCTTGTTGGACAAGGCCCTACACAATGTCATCACGCACCAACCTCACGCGGGAAGATTGGATTCATGCGGCACAGGAAGTGCTTGTCACCAGCGGCGTCGACGCCGTGCGCGTCGACACCCTGGCCAAGGAACTGAAGATCACCCGTGGCAGTTTCTACTACCACTTCAAAAGCCGCGGCGAACTGCTCGAAGGCATCCTGGGCAACTGGCGCGCACGCGCCACCGAGGATGTGATCCTCAACCTGCGCACGGCCCACAGCTCGCCGCTGCAGCAGTTGCAGCGCCTGCTGGAGCTGCCTTCCCACGGCCAGACCGCCAAGGACGCCGCCTCGATCGAACTGGGCATCCGCGGCTGGGCGCGGCGCGACAAGCAGGCACGCCAGGCCATCGACGAGGTGGACAGCCATCGCCTGAACTACATCGAGGGGCTGCTGATTCAGGCCGGCGTGCCCAGCGACGAAGCCCAGGACCGCGCCTACCTGATCTACGCCTACCAGATCAGCCTGTCGCTGCTGCACAGCGAAGACACCCCGCAACAACGCCTGGCGCGCAGCCAGCGCATGGCCGGCATCCTCCTCCCCGCGTGCAGCCACGCCCCGGCCTGAGCGCCTGTGCCGACCCGCTCGGCACATTGCAAATACACAAATGTATCTTTGTATATCCAGTACCCGCCATCCAGCGGGTATTGGCACGCTCGTCTTGAAAAATATTTATTCAATAAATTCAAATAGATAATCGAATAAATCGGCGAATGCAGGCGCGCCGCTGCGGCGCCTGTTGACAAGCCGCCCACCTTCCCGCGTAGTCTATACATACACATGCACATGTGTATTTGAACGCCTTGCATGTTGCCCTGCCCCGGGCAGGGGCGCACCACAATAAGAATAGAAAACGAGTACTTCACTATGCACGCGCCTGCACGCTCTCGCCGGGTCCCGCCCTGCGCGCCCGACCCGTCACGCCCCCGGTACGGCACCGCCGCACCGACGCCGACCGCCCTCTGCGGCCGGCACCCCACCTCCCCCTTGCCCACTGCTCGCTGAGGCCTGCCCATGGATTTCTCGATACTGGCGTTTCTTGCCCAGGACGGCCTGACCACGGGCGCGATCTACGCACTGGTGGCGCTGGCCCTGGTGCTGGTGTTCTCGGTGACGCGCACCATCCTGGTGTGCCAGGGCGACTTCGTCACCTACAGCGCCCTGACCCTGGCCACCCTGCAGCTGGGCCTGATGCCCGGCACCGTGTGGCTGCTGCTGGGCTGCTCGCTGGCCGCCTGCGCACTGGACTGCACCGACGCCGCACGGCGCCGTCAATGGCGCCGGCTGCCGGGCCTGCTGGCGCGCTACCTGAGCCTGCCGCTGCTGTTGTGGGCGGTGCTGGGCAACCTCGACCTGGCGAGCCTACCGGCGCTGCTGCAGATTCTGCTGACCCTGGCCCTGGTCACGCCGCTGGGGCCGTTGCTGTACCGCCTGGTGTACCAGCGGGTGGCCGAGACCTCGGTGCTGTTGCTGTTGATCGTGTCGGTGGCGGTGCATATCGCGCTGGTGGGCGTGAGCCTGCTGATGTTCGGCGCCGAGGGCGTGCGCACCGAGGCCCTGGCCGAGTCGGTGTTCATGCTCGGCGAGCTGCCGGTGGGCCTGCAGAGCCTGCTGGTGATCGGCAGCGCGCTGCTGCTGATCGGCCTGCTGTATGCCTTCTTCGGCCACAGCCTGTACGGCAAGGCGCTGCGTGCCACTGCGCTCAACCGTACCGGTGCACAGCTGGTGGGCATCCCCACCCAGTTGGCCGGCAAGGCCGCGTTCGGCCTGGCCGCGCTGATCGGCGCGATCTCCGGGGTACTGATCGGCCCGCTGACCACGCTGTATTACGACTCGGGCTTTCTGATCAGCCTCAAGGGCTTTGTGGCGGCGATCTTCGGCGGCCTGGCCAGTTACCCGATAGCCGCGGCCAGTGCGTTTTTCGTCGGCGTGCTGGAGAGCTTCGCCAACTTCGGCGCCTCGGCCTACAAGGAGGTCATCGTGTTCACCGTGGTGATCCCGGTGCTGCTGTGGCTGTCGCTGAAAAACCCGCATCTGGAGGAGCAACACTGATGGCCCTGCGACTGATCCCCCTGTTGGCCCTGCTGCTGGTGGCGGGCCTGGCGCCGCTGGTGCTGCCCGCGTTTCACGTGACCCTGCTCAACTACATCGGCCTGTACAGCCTGGTGGCCCTGGGCCTGGTGCTGCTGACCGGCATCGGCGGCATGACCTCGTTCGGCCAGGCCGCATTCGTGGGCATTGGCGCCTACGCCAGCGCGGTGCTCACCACCCAGTACGGCCTGTCGCCGTGGCTGGGCCTGCTGGCGGGGCTGGCGATCACCCTGGTGGTGGCCACCAGCCTGGGCCTGCTGACCCTGCGCCTGGCCGGGCACTACCTGCCCATCGGCACCCTGGCCTGGGGCCTGGCGCTGTTCTACCTGTTCGGCAACCTGCCGGGCCTGGGCGGCTTCGGCGGCCTGCAGAACCTGCCGAACATCGAGCTGCTGGGCTGGCAGATCAGCGGCTCGGCCGATTTCGCCGTGCTGATCGGGTTGTTGCTGGCGGCCAGCCTGTGGCTGCTCGACAACCTGCTGCACAGCCGCCAGGGCCGTGCCATCCGCACCCTCAAGGAATCGGCCGGGATGGCCGAGGCGATGGGCATCGATACCGCACGCAGCCGCCTGCAGGTGTTCATCATCGCCGCCCTGCTCGCGGCCCTGTCGGGCTGGCTGTACGCGCACCTGCAGCGGGTGGTCAACCCCACGCCGTTCTCGGTGGTTATGGGCATCGAGTACCTGTTCATGATCGTGCTGGGCGGCGTCGCCAGCCTGTGGGGCGCGCTGCTGGGCGCAGCGTTGCTGACCCTGATCAAGCAGGTGCTGCAGGACGTGCTGCCGCAGCTGTTCGGGCATGCCGACAACGTCGAGATGATCTTCTTCGGCGTGCTGGTGATCCTGGTGCTGCAGTACGCCCGCGGCGGCCTGCTGCCGGTGTTGCGCAGCGTGCTGCCGGCCAGCCGCCCGCGCACCCTGGCGCTGGATGACGCGCCGGCCCTGCCCCGGCGCAGCATGCCGGCGGCCGGCAAGCCGCTGATGGTGGCCCAGGGGCTGCTCAAGCAGTTCGGCGGGCTGGTGGCCAACAAGAACATGGGCCTGTCGGTGAATGCCGCCGAGGTCACCGCGCTGATCGGCCCCAACGGCGCCGGCAAGTCGACCCTGTTCAACCTGCTGTCGGGGGTGCTGACGCCCAATGCCGGGCAGATCACCTTCAACGGCCAGCGCATCGAAGGCCTGTCGCCGCGCGCCATTGCCCACCTAGGCGTGAGCCGCACCTTCCAGCACGTGCGCCTGCTGGGCGAGATGAGCGTGCTGGAGAACGTCGCCCTCGGCGCCCATGCCCGGGGCAAGGCCGGGCTGCTGCGCTCGATGCTGCACCTGGAACGCAAGGAAGAAGCCGCCCTGCTCGCCGAGGCCACGCGCCAGATCCAGCGGGTGGGCCTGGGCGAATACCTGCACACCCCGGCCGGCAGCCTGCCGCTGGGCCAGCAGCGCATCGTCGAGATCGCCCGCGCGCTGTGCAGCGACCCGTTGCTGTTGCTGCTCGACGAACCCGCCGCCGGCCTGCGCCATGGCGAGAAACAGGCGCTGGCGCAACTGCTCGAGCAGTTGCGTGGCGAGGGCCTGGGCGTGCTGCTGGTGGAGCACGACATGGAGTTCGTGATGGGCCTGGCCGACCACATCGTGGTGATGGAATTCGGCCAGCCCCTGGCCAGCGGCACCCCGCTGCAGATCCAGCAGAACCCTGCGGTGCTGGCCGCCTACCTCGGAGGTGTCGAATGAGTCGCCTGCTGGATGTGCGCAACCTGTCGATCAACCACGGCAAGGTCGAGGCGGTACGCAACCTCGACCTGCACCTGGAGGAAGGCCAGATCGTCAGCCTGATCGGCCCCAATGGCGCCGGCAAGACCACCCTGATGGCGGCGCTGATCGGCCTGCTGCCCTGCCAGGGCCAGGTGACCTACGCCGGCCAGGCGTTGCTGGGCCACCACGACGTGGCCCAGCGCATCGACCAGGGCATGGTGCTGGTGCCCGAGAGCCGCGAGCTGTTCGGCCTGATGAGCGTGGAGGACAACCTGAGCCTGGGCGCCTTCAGCCGCCACCGGCGCGGTTTTCGCGACCATCAGCAGACCCTCGACGAGGTGTTCGGGCTGTTCCCGCGCCTGCTCGAACGGCGCCAGCAGGCCGCCTGCACGCTCTCGGGCGGCGAGCGCCAGATGCTCGCCATCGGCCGCGCGCTGATGGCCAAACCGCGCCTGCTGATGCTCGACGAACCGAGCCTGGGCCTGGCGCCGCGGGTGATCGGCGAGATCTTCACCATCTTCGACACCCTGCGCCAGAGCGGCGTGTCGATCCTGCTGGTGGAGCAGAACGCCCGTGCTGCGCTGAAGATTTCCGACTACGGCTACGTGCTGGAGGTCGGCGAGATCGTGCTTGAAGGCGACGCCCAGGCGTTGGCCTGCAACCCCCGGGTGGTCGAAAGCTACCTGGGCCGCGCACCCGCGCCCACCGCCACCACGGAGGTGATCAGCGCTACCGGCACGTAGCGCCCCGCAGCACTTGCCACACCCATAAAAACAATATCAGGAGCTTGCATGAAACCGATTCTTCCCTTGCTGTTGCTGGCCACGCTGTCGACCGCTGCACAGGCCGACATGACCGTCGGCGTGATTCTCTCCACCACCGGCCCGGGGGCCTCGCTGGGCATCCCCGAGCGCAATACCGTGGCGCTGCTGCCCAGGGAGATTGCCGGGCAGGCCGTCAAATACGTGGTACTGGACGATGCCAGCGACAGTACCGCCGCGGCCAAGAACGCGCGCAAGCTGGTCAGCGAGCACAAGGTCGACCTGCTGATCGGCTCGACCACCGTGCCCACCTCGGCAGCAGTCGCGCAGATCGCCAAGGAGAGCCAGACCGCGCAGATCGCCCTGGCACCGTTCAGCCCCGCCAGCGGCGAGCAGAGCTGGATCTTCACCATCGCCCAGACCAACACCCTGATGGCCCAGGCGCTGATCGAGCACATGCAGCAGAACGGTGTGAAGACCCTCGCCTACATCGGCTACAACGATGTGTGGGGCGAAGACTGGCACAAGGTGCTCAGCGAAATGGCGCCGGCGGCAGGCATCACGCTGGTGCGCGACGAGCGCTTCAACCGCACCGACTCGTCGGTCAGCGGCCAGGCGCTGAAGGTGATGAGCAGCAAGCCCGACGCGGTGCTGATCGGCGCCACCGGCACCCCGGCGGCGCTGCCGCATACCGAGCTGCGCCGGCTGGGCTACAAGGGCACCGTGTACCACACCCACGGCGCGGCCAACAGCGCGTTCCTGCGCATCGGCGACAAGGCGCTCAACGGTGCGATACTGCCGGTGGGCCCGGTGGTGGTGTGGGACAAGCTGCCCGCCAGCCACCCCTCCAAGGCCATCGCCAGCCAGTACGCGCAGGACTACCAGGCCAAGTACGGCGACAACAGCCTGTCGCCGTTCGGCGCCTACCTGTACGACGCCATGCTGCTGGTGCAGGCGGCCACCCCGGCGGCGCTCAAGGGTGCCGAGCCCGGCACCGCGCAATTTCGCCAGCAACTGCGCGACCAGCTGGAGCAGACCCGCGACGTGGTCGGCACCCATGGCGTGTACAACCTCAGCGCCACCGACCATTTCGGCCATGACCAGCGCGCGCGTGCACTGGTGAGCGTGCAGGACCAGCAATGGGTCCTGCTGCATGCCCCTGAATAAACCCCCACAACAATAATAAAAAAGGCAGATCCATGAGCACTCTGAAACGGGTCAACACCACCCTCGCCCTCGGCACCCTGTGCGGGCTCAGCCCGGCACTGCTGGCCCAGGGTTTCATCGAAGACAGCAAGGCCACCCTGACCGCGCGCAACTACTACTTCGACCGTGATTACAAGGGCGAATCGGCGCAGTCGGCGACGCGCGAATGGGCCCAGGGCTTCATCCTGCGCTTCACTTCCGGCTACACCCCGGGCACTGTCGGCTTCGGCCTGGATGCCCAGGCCATGCTGGGCCTGAAACTGGACTCCAGCCCCGCGCGCACCGGCACCGGGCTGTTGCCGTTCGACCCCAGGGACCGCGACCCGCGCGACGATTATTCGGAGCTGGGCCTGACCGGCAAGGTCAAGGTCTCCAGGACCGAACTGCAGGCCGGCACCCTGGCACCGTTTTCGCCGATCCTGTTCGCCAGCCCCACGCGCCTGCTGCCGCAGACCTTTCGCGGGGTGCAGTTCAAGTCCCAGGACATTGACAACCTGACCCTCAGCGGCGGGCGCCTGGACCGCATGAACCAGCGCGATTCCACCAACTACCAGAAGATCACCGTCGCCGCGCCCAACCGGCGCTTCAATGGTGCAGCCGAGTCGGACAGCTTCACCTATGGCGGCGGCGACTATCAGTGGTCCGAGCAGCTGGTGCTCAAGTACTACCATGCGCAGCTGGAGGACATCTATCGCCAGGACTACGTCGGCTTCGTCGACAACCGTGCGGTGGCGAACGGGCGCCTGAAGACCGATGTGCGTTACCACATCAGCGGCGAGGACGGCCCGGCCAGGGCCGGCAAGGTCGACAACCGTACCTTCGGCGTGATGAGCACCTACAGCCTGGGCGCACACAGCCTGGGGCTGGGCTACATGCAATTGAGCGGCGATACGGCGATGCCGTACATCGCCGGGTCCGAGCCGATGGTGGTGAGCGAGGGCGCATTGAGCAGCGAGTTCCTCAACCCCAAGGAGCGTACCTGGCAGGTGCGCTATGACTACGACTTCGTCGCCCTGGGCGTACCGGGGCTCAAGGGCATGCTGCGTTACCTGGACGGCAGCCGCATCGAATTGCCGAATGCGCTGGGCGGCAGCGGGCGCAGCGAGAGCGAGAAGGACATCGAGTTGTCGTACGTGGTGCAGAGCGGCACGTTCAAGAACGTTGCATTGCGGTTGCGCCATGCGTGGTACCGCAATGACTTTGCCTCGACTGCGGCGTTCAGGGATGACAACGAGCTGCGGGTGAACGTGGATTACACCGTGGCGCTTTGGTAACGCGCTGGCATCGTGTGTAGATGAACAAACGCCCCGGCTTGCCGGGGCGTTTTGCATTCCAGGGTGGCCATGACAGTCCGATTGTCTTGCAGTGCCTGGTCAGGCCTCTCGCGGGTCAAGCCCGCTCCCACAGGGTCTTGCGGTGCGTCCAAAATGCTGGCGTGGCGGGTGAGATCCTGTGGGAGCGGGCTTGACCCGCGAAGGGGCCCTCACAATTTACCCCGTAACCACCTGCCCCACCTGCTCCTCCAGCTGCTGCGCCAACGCCCTCAGCTCATCACACGACTGGCGCGTCTGCTCGATGGTGCGCGCGCTCACCGTCGAGGCGTCGTGGATGCGCGTGACGCTGCGGTTGATACCGTCTGCCGTGGCCGCCTGCTGCTCCGCCGCACTGGCAATCTGCAAGGTCATCTGGCTCACCGTGGACGCCGACGCATCGATCAACGCCAGCGCCTGCCCCGCCCGCGCCGAGGCCGCCACCGGCTGCTGCGCCGACTCGACGTTGGCGCCGATCTGCGCCGCCGCCTGGCTGGCACCGGCCTGCACGCGGTTGATGATCTGCTGGATCTCCAGCGTCGACTGCTGCGTACGCCGCGCCAACGTGCGCACCTCGTCCGCCACCACCGCAAAGCCACGCCCATGCTCACCCGCGCGCGCCGCCTCGATGGCAGCATTCAACGCCAGCAGGTTGGTCTGCTCGGCAATCGCGGTGATCACGTCCAGTACGCGCCCGACACTGCCCGAGTCGGTGGCCAGTTGGTCCACCACGCTGCGGCTGTGCTCCAGCGCCTCGGCCAGCGCACCAATCGCCTCACCGGCATCGCGCACCGTGGCGCTGCCGGCCGTGGCCTGTTGCTCGGCATCGCGGGTGGCGCTGGCGGCGACGCTGGCGTTGTGCGCCACGTCCTGCACGGTGCTGACCATCTCGCTCATGGCCGTGACCACGCTGTCGGTCTCCAGTTGCTGGGCCTGCATGCTGCGTTGCGCCGCCTCGGTGATCTGCCCCAGGCTGTCGCTGGTGCTGGAGATGCGCTGGCTGGCCTTGGCCATGCTGCGGGTGACGCGGTGCGCAGCCTCCACCAGGCGGTTGAAGCTGTGCGCCACCTGGGTCAGCTCGTCGAAGCCGTCGGTGGGCAGGCGCAAGGTCAGGTCGGTGTGGCCATCGGTGGCGCGGGCCAGCGCCTGCACGGTGTGGTTGAGCGGCCGGGTGATGCTGCGAATCAGCAGCCAGGCGCACAGCGCCATGCCGAGCAACGCCACCAGCACCAGCAACGCCGGCATGCGCAGCACCGTGTTCACTTCATGGCGCACGTCCTGCGGGTGGATGCCGCTGGCCAGCACCCAGCCCCAGGGCTTGAACAGCACCACCTCGGACACCTTGAATTCCGGCGCCTGCCCGGCTGCCCGCGGGAACCAGTACTCGACCGTGCCGCGCCCCTGGGCCACGGCCCGGTCGATCATTTCGCGGGCGAACGGCTTGCCGTTGACGTCCTTGAAATCGGCCTGCGACTTGCCCACCAGGGCGGGTGCCTTGGGGTGCATGAGCATGCGGTGCTGCAGGTCGAGGATCAGCAGGTAGTTGTCGCCCAGGTAGCGAATGCGGCTGACCATTTCTGCCGCCTGGCGCTGCGCCTCGGCGCGGCTCAGGTGGCCTTCCTCGGCCTGCTTCTCATAATGCGCCAGCAGGGTGGATGCGGTGTCCAGCGCAGTGCCGACACCGGCCATCTTCTCCTGCAGCAGGCTGCGTTGCAGGGTCAGCCCCAGCCAGCCACTGAGCAACACGACAAACAGGGTGATACCGATCACCAGCACGGTGATGCGGGTGCTGATACGCAGATGTCTCAACCCGATCATAGGGGGCAATACCTCATTTTATTGTTATGCACGAAGGCGCAAGGCGCACCGCGCACAAACATACACTATTGTATTTTAAAATGAAGATTGACCCGCTTCTAATATGTCATTTACCTCTTACAAAAAGATTCAGACATGTATTCGTTCAGTAGGCGAATGCAGCCCGGTGCTTGCGCACGAAATCCACCCAGCGCACCGGCTCGCGGCCGGTGATGGCCTGGAAGTTGTCGAACACCTGGTCGACCCCGGGGATGGTGCCGGCGGCCATGCGCGTGAAGTTGTCGTGCACGCAGCTCATGTAGGCCATCTCGGCGCCGGCGGCGCGCATGTTTTCGAGAAACACGTCGGGTGATTGCGCGTCATAGCGAAACGGCTGGCCGAGTACCTCGCTCATCACCTGTGCCACCTCGTCGTAGGACTTCACGTCGTAGCCCAGGCGGTAGGTCTGCCCGGCATGGCGCTGCGGGTGCAGCAGGGCCTGCGCCGCCACCCGCGCCACGTCTTCGCCGTCGACCCAGCTGAACCGCGTGTGGCCGGTGTACTGTTCGATCACGCCGTTGCGCACGGCCTGGGTGCCGTCGTAGCTGAGCAGGTTCTGCATGAAGCACTCCGGGCGCAGGTGGGTGAAGCTGAAGCCGCACCATTGCACATAGCGCTCCACGAACTGGTGCCAGGCCCAGTGGCCGATGGTGGCGTCGTCGTCGCCACAGGCCCCCAGGTGCACCACGTGCTGCACCCCGGCGTGGCGTGCGCGGTCGAGAAAGGCCTTGCTCTGGCGCAGCATGTCGACGCTGTAGCCGGTCACCAGCAGCACCCGGTCGACGCCCTGCAGGGCCGGCGCCAGGGTGTGCTCGTGGTCGAAGTCCATGATCACCGTGCGGATGCCACGGGCCTGGAAGGGCTGCGCCTTGGCCGGCGAACGCACAGCGGCCACCAGTTCGATGGTGTCGTCGCCTTGCAGAAAGCGCAGGGTGTCGCCGCCGATCTGGCCGGTGGCGCCGGTGATGAGGACGGTGGGCTTGGTGTCGTGCATGGTCGCAACCTGTTGTGCAGTAGTGGTTGAATCAGGCTACTCGGGAACAAACGGCGTATTGGCGATATGTTTTACCGGGTAAAGTGACTGCAATTCATCAATGGGGTGGGCACATGTATTCTTCGGAACGCCTCAAGGGCATCGACGTGTTCGTCTGCGTGGCCGACCTGGGCAGCTTCAAGGCCGCGGCCGAGCGCCTTAACCTGACCGGCTCGGCAGTCAGCAAGAGCGTCGCGCGGCTCGAGGCGCGGCTGCACACGCGCCTGTTGGCACGCACAACACGGCGCGTGGCGCTGACCGAAGCCGGGGCGGCGTTCTATCGCACCTGCACCGGCGTGCTGGCCGAGCTGGAAGAGGCGGAGCTGGCGCTGAGCACCCAAGACGCCGAGCCACGCGGCCGGGTACGCATCGACCTGCCGGCGGCCTTCGGGCGCCTGCACGGGCTGCCGGCGATTCTGGCCTGCGTGCGCGAGCATGCGCTGCTGATGCCGCACGTGACCTTCTCCGACCGCTTCGTGGACCCGGTCGAGGCCGGCATCGACCTGTTCGTGCGCATCGGCGGGCCGCAAAGCTGGCCGGCGGCGGTGGGGCACCATTACCTGGGCTCGCAGCGCGTGGTGTTCTGCGCCGCCCCCGCGTACCTGGAGCGTCATGGCGAGCCCGGCAACGAACTCGAACTGGAACGCCACAGCTGCATCGTGTACGGGCTCAATGACGGCATGGTCGGCCCGTGGCACTTCCCTACCGCCCGCCCCGGGCATACCGAGCGTCGGATCATGCCGGCACGCATGGCGGTGGGCGATGCCGAGGACCAGGTGGCCGCAGTGCTGGCCGGGCATGGCATCGCACAGCTGCCGACCTGGCTGATTCGCCGTCAGCTGGAAGACGGCAGCCTGGTACAGGTGCTGGCGCCGCTGGCCACCGACGGCCTGCCGATTCACCTGGCGTGGCTCAAGAGCCGGCAGGCGCAGCCCAAGGTCGCGACGCTGCTGACGCACCTGCGCCAGTGCCTGTCGGGGGACGGTTTCGAGCCGCCGTCGCCGTCATCGTGTGGCAACGCGTCGCGCTCCCGGGCGAACGTTTCCAGATAATTCGTATACCATATCCCTAAATCCCCTCGAATGATTGCCACCGTGAACCTACCCAAACTCAACGCGCCGGACCTGGGCAACACGCCCTCCACGTCCGAGATCATCACCCGGCACCTGCGCGATGCCATCGTGGCCGGGCACTTCGACGAAGACGAGCCGATTCGCCAGGACGACATCGCGCGCCAGTTCAACGTCAGCAAGATCCCGGTGCGCGAGGCGCTCAAGCGGCTTGAGGCCGAGGGGCTGGTGATGTTCCAGCGCAACCGTGGGGCGATGGTCACGCGCTTGTCGGATTTCGAGTTGGCGCAGATGTTCGAGGTGCGCATGTTGCTGGAGGACAAGGTGTTGCGCCTGGCCATCCCGAACATGACCGAGGCCACGTTCGAACAGGCCGAGCGCATCTGCCAGGAGTTCATTGGCGAGAACGACGTGGGGCGCTGGGCGCAGTTGAACTGGGAGTTGCATGCGTGCCTGTACGAGCCGGCGCAGCGACCGTTTCTGGTGAGCATGATCCGTTCGGTGAACGACAAGCTGGAGCGGTACCTGCGCATGCAGATGAGCCTGTCGGCGGGCAAGGAGCGTGCCGACCACGAACACCGCGAGATCCTCGATGCATGCCGGGCGGGTGATGTGGAGCGCGCGGTGGGCTTGCTGGATGAGCATATTGCGGGGGTGTGCGAGACCTTGCTGGAGCACTTGCCGATGGCCAAGCCCCACCCCAGTCTGGAGCCGGGCCAACAAGGCTGATCTCTCAAAACCCCCAGGCCATGGCGCGTTGCAACAGTTCGGACATGTCATGGCCCTATGCCGATTTCGTCATCCACACCGCGCAATTCCATCAAGACGCCACCCCCCACCAACCGCCACCCTTGCGTCCATACCCCCAACGGACGCGCCCCATGAAACGCATCACCGTGATCGACTCCCACACCGGCGGCGAACCCACGCGCCTGGTCACCGCAGGCTTCCCCGACCTGGGCCACGGCAGCATGGCCGAACGCAGGCAACAGCTGGCCGAACACCACGATCAGTGGCGCGCCGCCTGCATGCTCGAACCCCGCGGCAATGATGTGCTGGTGGGCGCACTGCTCTGCGAACCGGTCGACCCCAGCGCCTGCGCCGGGGTGATCTTCTTCAACAACACCGGCTACCTGGGCATGTGCGGCCACGGCACCATCGGCCTGGTGATCTCGCTGGCCCACCTGGGCAGGATCGGCCCCGGCACCCACACCCTCGAAACCCCCGTGGGCAACGTGCAAGCCACCCTGCACGACGACCACTCGGTCAGCGTGCGCAATGTACCCGCCTACCGCTATCGCCACGCCGTCAGCGTGCAGGTGCCCGGCATCGGCGAAGTGACCGGCGATATCGCCTGGGGCGGCAACTGGTTCTTCCTGGTGGCCGAGCACGGCCTGCGTATCAGCGGCGACAACCTCGACGCGCTCACCGCCTACACCGTGGCCGTGCAGCAGGCCCTGGAAGATCAGGGCCTGCGCGGCGAGGACGGCGGCCTGATCGATCACGTCGAGCTGTTCGCCGACGACCCCGACGCCGACAGCCGCAACTTCGTGCTGTGCCCCGGCAAGGCCTATGATCGCTCGCCCTGCGGCACCGGCACCAGCGCCAAGCTGGCGTGCCTGGCCGCCGACGGCAAGCTGCAACCGGGCCAGATCTGGCGCCAGGCCAGCGTGATCGGCAGCCAGTTCGAAGGCTCGTTCGAAACCGCCGGCGATCGCATCGTGCCGACCATTCGCGGCCGCGCGCATATCAGCGCCGAAGCCACGCTGATCATCGAGCAGGACGACCCGTTCGCCTGGGGCATCCGCCTGTGACCCAGGGCCTGGCCGCCGATGTGATCGTGGTGGGCGCCGGCATCATCGGCGCGGCCTGCGCCCAGGCCCTGGCCCGGCGCGGCCTCGACGTGCTGGTGCTGGATGCCGGACTGCCCGGCGCCACCGCCGCCGGCATGGGCCACCTGCTGGTGCTGGACGACAACCCCGCCGAACTGGCCCTGAGCCAATACTCGCTGCAACGCTGGCGCGACATTGCGCGCAACCTGCCCGAAGGCTGCGCCTACCGCAGCAACGGCACCCTGTGGCTGGCCGCCAACGCTGAAGAAATGGCCGTGGCCGAACACAAGCATGCCAACCTGCGCGCCCATGGGGTGATCTGCCAGCTGGTCGGCGCACCTCGATTGCGCGAACGCGAACCGTTGCTGCGCGAAGGGCTGGAGGGCGGCCTGCTGATCGAGGACGACGGCATTCTGTATGCCCCGGCCACCGCACGCTGGATGCTCGACCAGCCGCGCATTCGCCAGCGCCAGGCACGGGTCGCCGAGGTGGATGGCGCCCGCGTGCGCCTGGACGACGGCCAGTGGCTGGCCGCCACGGCCGTGGTGCTGGCCAACGGTATCCAGGCCACCGAACTGTGCCCCGAACTGCCGATACAACCCAAGAAGGGCCACCTGCTGATCACCGACCGCTACCCCGGCCAGGTCACCCACACCCTGGTGGAACTGGGCTACGTGACCAGTGCGCACAACGCCAGCGGCCCGTCGGCCGCGTGCAATATCCAGCCGCGCACTACCGGCCAGCTGTTCATTGGTGCCTCACGCCAGTTCGGCACCACCGACCCGCAGGTGGAAGGCTGGATGCTTGCCAGGATGCTCAAGCGCGCCACCGAATACGTGCCGGCGCTGGCCCAGCTCAATGCGATTCGCGCCTGGACCGGCTTTCGCGCCGCCAGCCCCGACGGCCTGCCGCTGGTGGGCCAGCACCCGCAACGCCCCGGCCTGTGGCTGGCGGTGGGGCATGAAGGACTGGGCGTGACCACGGCCCCGGCCACCGCCGACCTGCTGGTGGCGCAACTGTTCGACGAACACCCGCCCCTGGCCGCACAGGCCTACCTGCCACAGCGTTTTCTCGGAGAACCGACCCATGCCTGAACTGACCCTGGACGGACGTGCCCTGCGCGTGGCCGAAGGCACCAGCGTGGCCGCTGCACTGGCCCTGGCTGGCGACGGCTGCACGCGTACCTCGGTGAGCGGCCAGCGCCGCGCACCGCTGTGCGGCATGGGCATCTGCCAGGAATGCCGGGTGAGCATCGACGGCCGGCGCCGCCTGGCCTGCCAGACCCTGTGCCGCGACGGCATGCAGGTGGAGACCCGCGCATGAGCGCCCATGCCGACGTACTGATCATCGGCGCCGGCCCGGCCGGCCTCAATGCCGCACTGGCCGCTGCCCCCAGCGGTGCACGCATCGTGCTGCTGGACGACAACCCCTGGCCCGGCGGGCAGATCTGGCGCGACGGCCCGCAGGCCAGCGTGCCGACGCAGGCACAGCGCCTGCGCGAGCACGTGGGCGCCTTGAACAATGTGCAGCACCACCCGCAGACCCGCGTGATCGCCGCCACCGGCCCGCGCCAGTTGCTGGTGGAAGACGCCGAGCGCGGCTGGGTGATCGACTACGACACGCTGATCCTGTGCACCGGCGCACGCGAACTGCTGCTGCCCTTCCCCGGCTGGACCCTGCCCGGCGTGACCGGTGCCGGTGGCCTGCAGGCACTGATCAAGGGCGGCCTGCCGGTACGCGACCAGCGCGTGGTGATCGCCGGCAGTGGCCCGCTGCTGCTGGCCAGCGCTGCCACGGCGCGGCACAACGGCGCGCAGGTGGTAGGCGTTGCCGAACAGGCAACCCGCGGCGCGGTGGCGGGTTTTGCCGCACAACTGCCGCGCTGGCCAAACAAGCTGCTGCAAGCGTTCGGCCTGTTCGACCGCCACTACCGCACCGACAGCCATGTGGTGGAGGCACTCGGCACCGAGCGCCTCGAAGGCGTGCGCCTGCGCCAGCACGGCAAGCTGGTCGAGCTGGCCTGCGAGCGCCTGGCCTGCGGCTTCGGCCTGATTCCCAACAGCCAGCTCGGCCAGGCCCTGGGCTGCACACTCCATGGCCAGGCGCTGGCCGTGGATGCGTGGCAGGCCACCAGTGAGCCGGGCCTGTTCGCGGCCGGGGAATGCACCGGTTTTGGGGGCAGCGAACTGGCGCTGGTGGAAGGCACCATTGCCGGGCTGGCGGCCGTGGGCGACCGCNNGGGGGGGGGGGTGGGGTGGGGGTGGGGGGGGGGGGGGGGGGGGCGGGGGCCCCCCCCGGGGCCCCCCCCCGCCACTGGCCGCAGCGAGCGCGCTGGCAGGGCTTCGCCAAGGCGCTCAACCACGCCTTCGCCCTTGCCCCGCAGCTCAAGCAACTGGCCCGCCCCGACACCCTGGTATGCCGCTGCGAGGACGTGCCCTACAGCAAGCTCGCCGGCCAGCGTGACTGGCGCGAGGCCAAGCTGAGCAGTCGCTGCGGCATGGGCGCCTGCCAGGGCCGGGTGTGCGGCGCCGCAGCGCAGCACCTGTTCGGCTGGCAGCCCTCGGCGCCGCGCCCGCCGTTCAGCCCGGCGCGCATCGAGACCCTGCTGTGCCTGGACGACACCCCGCCCGCATGAAACGCACCCCGGGGCTTTCGAGGCGGGCGCCGGATCTCTATGATCCCGAAGGTGCCCACCAGACCGCCAGCGCCATGTACGTATCGCTCAACAGCTTCCAGCCCTGCGACCTGCCCAGCCTGCTGAGCAGCCTGCAGCCGATCGCGCCGCTGCTCGATACGCTGAGCGACGTGGTGTTCTTCATCAAGGACACCCAGGCCCGCTACGCCTTCGTCAACCACACCCTGGCGCGGCGCTGCGGCTTCAGGCACAGCCACGAGCTGCTGGGGCTGACCGCCGACAGCGTGTTCCCCGAGCGCTTCGGCCCGCTGTACACCGCGCAGGACCGCCGCGTGCTCGACAGCGGCCGCGAGCTGGCCGACCAGCTCGAACTGCACCTGTACTTCGGCAACCAGCCGGTGTGGTGCCTGACCCACAAGCTGGCACTGTTCGACACCCAGGGCCAGATCGTCGGCCTGGCCGGCATCTCCCGCGACCTGCAGGCGCCCCAGGCCAGCCACCCCGGCTTCGATCGCCTGGCGGCGGTGGATGCGCACATTCGCGAGCACTTCGCACGGCCCGTGAGCCTGGCCGAGCTGACCGCGATTGCCGGGTTGTCTGCCGCGCAGCTGGAGCGCAACTGCAAGCGTGTGTTCCAGCTCACCCCGCGCCAGATGATCCACAAGGTGCGCCTTGAAGAAGCCTCGCGACTGCTGCACCACAGCGACCTGCCGATCACCGAGATCGCCCTGCGCTGCGGCTACACCGACCACAGCGCGTTCAGCCGCCAGTTCCGCGCCCTCACCAGCCTGTCGCCAAGCCAGTACCGCGATACCCGTCGCTAGACGCGGTGTGTTCCTTTAGGGTGCGCCGCCGCACCCACTGCTCCCATATGTAACACCGCCGGCACCGGGCAGCGTTTCCTGCGCACCGCCCGCCTGCCCTGCCGGATTCAACGCAAGTCCTCTGGCTCAAGGGCCGCACAGCAATTGCATCGCCCGGGCAAAAACAGGCACGCGCATTGCTATAAAAATATCGTATACGAAATTCACAATACGCCCGCTACCAGCACCTTCCGACAAACGAGGCTTCCATGAAAAACCCCGCTTTTGTTGTAGCTCTCAGCGCTGTGCTCAGTACCTCCTTCATCGCCACCGCCCAGGCCGACAAGCTCGATGACATCATCGGCTCCGGCAAGCTGCGCTGCGCCGTGACCCTGGACTTCCCGCCCATGGGCTTTCGCGACGACGCCAACAAGCCGGCCGGCTTCGACGTCGACTACTGCAACGACCTGGCGAAGGTCCTCGGGGTAGATGCCGAGATCGTCGAGACGCCGTTCCCGGACCGTATCCCGGCGCTGGTCTCGGGGCGGGCCGACGTGATCGTGGCGTCCACCTCCGACACCCTGGAGCGAGCCAAGACGGTCGGCCTCACGGTGCCCTACTTTGCCTTCCAGATGGTCGTGCTGACCCGCGACAACACCGGCATCAACAGCTTCGACGACATCAAGGGCAAGGCCCTGGGCAACACCAGCGGCACCTATGAAGCCATCGCACTGGAGAAGGACGTGAAACAGTGGGGCAGCGGCAGTTTCCGCGCCTACCAGTCGCAGAACGACACCATCCTGGCCGTGGCCCAGGGGCACATCGATGCCACCGTGGTGACCAACACCGTGGCCGCCGCCACGCTCAAGTCGGGCAAGTACAAGAACCTGAAGATCGCCGGCAACGCACCCTACGTGATCGACTACGTGTCGCTGGGGGCCAAGCGCAACGAGTACGGCCTGCTCAACTACCTCAACCTGTTCGTCAACCAGCAGGTACGTAGCGGCCGCTACAACGAGCTGTTCGTCAAATGGGTAGGCACCGATATCCCGCCGACCGACCTGACCGTGCCGAAGGTCTACTACTGAGGTGCCCGGCATGCCCAGCCCTTCCACTGCCCTGAACGGGCGTAGCCTGGTCGATGGCGCGGCCAGTGGCGAGTTGCTGTTCGCCGACATCGGCCTGAGTTTCTGGGGCGGTGTCGACGCCTTCAGCGGCGAGGTCATCGACCGCCATCACCCGCTCAGCGGCGCACACCTGGCCGGCCGCGTGCTGGCCATTCCCAGCGGGCGCGGCTCGTGTACCGGCAGCAGTGTGATGATGGAGCTGATCAGCAACGGCCATGCACCGGCGGCACTGGTGCTGGCCGAGCCGGATGAGATCCTGACCCTGGGCGTGCTGGTGGCGCAGTTGCTGTTCGGGCGCTCGCTGCCGGTGCTGTGCATCGGCCAGCAGGCCTTTGCCGCCCTGCGCGGCAAGGCCTTCGCGCAGGTGCAGGGCGAGCGCCTGGTGCTGTTCGACCAGGCCCCCGCCGAGGCGCTGCCGGCAGCCCCCGCCAGCCCGCCGGCGGCGACGCGCCCGACCACCCTCACCCTTACCGACCACGACCAGGCCTTGCTCGCGGGCGACCTGGGCAAGGCCGCGCAGGTGGCGATGCAGATCGTGCTGCGCATGGCCGAGCTGCAGGGCGCACACAGCCTGGTGGACATCAGCCAGGCGCATATCGACGGCTGCATCTACACCGGACCCGCCAGCCTGCGCTTTGCGCAGCAGCTGGTGCAGTGGGGCGCCAGGGTGCGGGTGCCGACCACCCTCAACTCGATTTCCGTGGACCAGCGCCGCTGGCGCGAACTGGGTATCGACGCGGCGCTGGGCGAACCTGCCAGTGCGCTGGGCGATGCCTACATGGCGATGGGCGCGCAGATGAGTTTTACCTGCGCCCCCTACCTGCTCGACAGCGCGCCGAAGCTCGGCGAGCAGATCGTGTGGGCCGAGTCCAACGCCGTGGTGTACGCCAACAGCGTGCTCGGCGCGCGTACCCTGAAGTACCCCGACTACCTGGATATCTGCATCGCCCTGACCGGCCGCGCGCCGCTGATCGGCTGCCACCTGGAGGCCCAGCGCAAGGCGCGGGTGCAGATCGACCTGCCGGCGCTGACCCACCTGGACGATGCGTTCTACCCGCTGCTGGGCTATCACATCGGCGCCATGGTCGGCAGCCGGATCCCGCTGGTGACAGGGCTGGAGCGTTTTGCCCCGACCCACGACGACCTCAAGGCCTTCGGCGCCGCGTTCGCCACCACCTCGGCGGCGCCGCTGTTCCATATCGCCGGGGTCACCCCCGAAGCGCTGGACCCGGCCCAGGCGGTCAGCGCGGGCGAGGTGCTGCCGGTAAAACGCATTGCCCTGGCCGACCTGCTGGTGAGCTGGCGCGAGCTGAACAGTGCCCGTGACAGCCAGGTGGACCTGGTGTCGCTGGGCAACCCGCACTTCTCCCTGGGCGAGTTCGCGCACCTGGCACAGCTGTGCCGCGGGCGCACACGCAACCCGGCGGTCAGCCTGGTGATCACCTGCGGCCGTGCGGTGCTGGAGCAGGCCCGTGACGCCGGCCACCTTGCCCCGATCGAAGCCTTCGGCGCGGTGCTGGTGACCGACACCTGCTGGTGCATGCTCGGCGAGCCGGTGATCCCGCCCGCCGCCCGCACACTGATGACCAACTCGGGCAAATACGCCCATTACGCCCCCGGGCTGGCGGGCCGGGCGGTGCATTTCGCCAGCCTTGGCGAGTGCGTCGAGGCCGCCTGCACCGGCAGCGCCAGCGGTCGCCTGCCGGCCTGGCTGCAACCGGCCGCCCCACAGGAGAGCCCCGCGCATGTTTGACTACACCTTCCAATGGCGCTCGGCCCTGCGCGCCCTGCCCGACATGCTGGCCGGCGCCTGGGTCACCTTCGAGACCGCCGCGCTGTCGATGATCTTCGGCGTGCTGATCGCCCTGGCCTTGACCGTGATGCGTGAAGCGCAGCAGCCGGTGTTGCGCGGCATCGGCAATGCCTGGGTATCGATTGCGCGCAACACCCCTTCGCTGTTCCAGATCTACATCCTGTACTTCGGGCTTGGCTCGCTGGGGCTGCACGTGAGTTCGTGGTTCGCGCTGCTGGCCGGCATCACCTTCAACAACGCCGGGTACCTGGCGGAGAACTTTCGCGGCGGGCTCAAGGCAGTGCCGACCACGCAGATGCGCGCGGCACGCTCGCTGGGCATGAGCGCGTTCCAGGCCTACCGCATGATCATCGTGCCGCAGCTGCTGCGGGTGGTGTTCTACCCCTTGAGCAACCAGATGGTGTGGGCGGTGCTGATGACCTCGCTGGGGGTGATCGTGGGGCTCAACAACGACCTCACCGGCGTGACCCAGGACTACAACGTCAAGACCTTCCGCACCTTCGAGTACTTCGCCATTGCAGCGGTGCTGTATTACCTGATCGCCAAGCTGATCGTCGCGGTGGCCCGGCTGATGGCCTGGCGGCTGTTCCGTTACTGAGGAGCTGTCCATGTTTTCTACAAGCTTTACCTGGAACGACATGCTGTTCCTGCTCGACGGGGCCTGGGTCACCCTGCAGCTGACCTTCTGGTCGATCATGCTGGGCTCGGTGGCCGGGCTGGTGTTCGGCCTGCTGCGTGCGCTGCTGCCACGCGCCAGCCTGCCGCTGGCCTGGGTGCTGGATGTGTTTCGCAGCGTGCCGCTGCTGATCCAGTTCGTGCTGTTCAACTCGTTCAAGAGCATCGTGGGCCTGAACATCAGCGCCTTCAGCGTGGGCTGCATCGTGCTGGGGGTGTACGCCGCGGCGTACTTCACCGAGATCGTGCGCAGCGGTGTGCTGGCGGTACCGCCCAGCGTGCGCCGGGCCAGCCGGTCGCTGGGCCTGAGCTACCTGCAGGACCTGCGCTGGATCGTGCTGCCGATGGCCTCGCGGGTGGCCTTTCCGGGCTGGCTGAACCTGGTGCTGAGCGTGATGAAGGACACCGCGCTGGTGATGTGGATCGGCATCGTCGAATTGCTGCGCGCCTCCCAGACCATCGTCACACGGATTCAGGAACCCCTGCTGGTGCTGTGCATCGCGGGCCTCATCTATTACGTCATGAGCCTGGTGGTCGCACGCCTGGGCGCCCGACTGGAAAGAAGGTGGCAAGAAAATGATTGAGATCGACAACGTACACAAATCCTTCGGCGACCTGGAAGTGGTCAAGGGCGTGAGCCTGACGGTGAACAAGGGCGAGGTGGTGTCGATCATCGGCGGTTCGGGCTCGGGCAAGTCGACCCTGCTGATGTGCATCAACGGCCTGGAGCCGATCCAGAAGGGCAGCATTTGCGTGGATGGCATCGAAGTGCACAACCGCGCCACCGACCTCAACCGCCTGCGCCAGAAGATCGGCATCGTGTTCCAGCAGTGGAATGCCTTCCCGCACCTGACGGTGCTGGAGAACGTGATGCTGGCGCCGCGCAAGGTACTGGGCAAGAGCCGCGAGGAAGCCGAGGCACTGGCGATCCAGCAGCTGACCCACGTGGGGCTGGGCGACAAGTTCAAGACCTTCCCCGGCAAGTTGTCCGGTGGCCAGCAGCAGCGCATGGCGATTGCCCGGGCGCTGGCGATGTCGCCGGACTACATGCTGTTCGACGAGGCCACCTCGGCGCTCGATCCGCAACTGGTGGGCGAAGTGCTGGACACCATGCGCATGCTTGCCGAAGACGGCATGACCATGGTGCTGGTGACCCACGAGATCCGCTTTGCGCGGGATGTGTCGGACCGGGTGGCGTTCTTTCGCAACGGGCTGGTGCACGAGATCGGCTCGCCGGACCAGGTGATCGGCAACCCGCAGCAGCCGGAGACGGCGGCGTTTCTCAAGTCAGTGAAGTAACCAGGGGCCTCATCGCGGGTCAAGCCCGCTCCCACACAGATCAGCCCATACCCTGTGGGAGCGGGCTTGACCCGCGATGGGCTGCGCAGCAGCCCCAATCAATCAGGAGCCAGGCAATGCGTTCATCAAAGGTGATTCATGTAGTCAGCTGCCACGCCGAAGGCGAGGTCGGCGATGTGATTGTCGGTGGCGTCGCGCCGCCACCGGGCGACACCCTGTGGGAACAGTCGCGCTGGATCGCGCAGGACGACACCCTGCGCAATTTCGTGCTCAACGAACCGCGTGGCGGCGTGTTCCGCCACGTCAACCTGCTGGTGCCGCCCAAGAACCCGGCCGCGCAGATGGGCTGGATCATCATGGAGCCGGCCGACACCCCGCCGATGTCCGGCTCCAACTCGCTGTGCGTGGCCACGGTGCTGCTCGACAGCGGCATCCTGCCGATGACCGAGCCGCAGACCCGCCTGGTGCTCGAAGCCCCCGGCGGCCTGATCGAGGCCGTGGCCGAATGCCGTGACGGCAAGGTGCAGCGCGTGGAGGTCAGGAACGTGCCCTCCTTCGCCGACCGCCTGGACGCCTGGATCGAGGTCGAGGGCGTGGGCTCGCTGCAGGTCGACACCGCCTATGGCGGCGACAGTTTCGCGATTGTCGATGCCCAGCGCCTGGGCTTTGCCATTCGCCCCGACGAGGCCGCCGACCTGGTGGAGGTGGGCCTGAAGATCACCCGCGCCGCCAACGAACAACTGGGTTTTGTGCACCCACTCAACCCCGGCTGGTCGCATATCTCGTTCTGCCAGATCGCCGCGCCCATCGTGATGGAGAATGGCGTGGCCACCGGTGCCAACGCGGTGGTAATCCAGCCCGGCAAGATCGACCGCTCCCCCACCGGCACCGGCTGTTCGGCGCGCATGGCAGTGTTGCAGGCCAAGGGCCTGATGCAGGTGGGCGAACGCTTCATCGGCCGCTCGATCCTGGGCTCGGAGTTCCACTGTCGCATCGATTCGCTGACCGAAGTGGCCGGCCGCGCCGCCATCTACCCGTGCATTTCGGGGCGTGCCTGGATCACCGGTACCCATCAGTTGCTGCTCGACCCCGCCGACCCGTGGCCACAAGGCTACCGACTGTCGGACACCTGGCCCGGCGCCTGATCGCTAAGCCCTTGATTCACAAACCCTAAGCAAAAAGACCAGCAAAAACCCCGAAATAACGCTGGTCTGCTCCACACACATAAAATATCGTATACGAAATACTAACAACCACCGGAGACAACCAATGAGCAAGCGCATCAACTGGAGTGGCGTGTTCCCTGCGGTCACCACCCAATTCAACGACGACTTCTCCATCAACCTGGAAAAAACCCACCAGGTGATTTCCAACGTGATCCGCGACGGCGTGTCGGGCCTGGTGGTGTGCGGCTCGGTGGGCGAGAACACCTCGCTGACGGCCGAAGAAAAGATTGCCGTGACCGAAGTGGCGGTGGATGCCTCGCGTGGGCGTGTGCCGGTGATCTGCGGCGTGGCCGAGTTCACCAGCGTGCAGGCCGCCAAGGTGGCCAACGCGGTGCGCAAGGTGGGCGTGGACGGGGTGATGCTGATGCCGGCACTGGTGTACGGCTCCAAGCCGTTCGAGACCGCCGAGCACTACCGTTACGTGGCCAAGCATGCCGACGTGCCGCTGATGGTCTACAACAACCCGCCGATCTACAAAAACGACGTGACCCCGGACATCCTGATTTCCCTGGCCGACTGCGACAACGTGGTGTGCTTCAAGGATTCCTCCGGCGACACCCGTCGTTTCATCGACGTGCGCAACGAGGTGGGTGACCGCTTCGTGCTGTTCGCCGGCCTCGACGACGTGGTGCTCGAAAGCATCGCGGTGGGCGCCGAGGGCTGGGTGTCGGGCATGTCCAACGTGTTCCCCAAGGAGGGCGAGACGATCTTCCGCCTGGCCAAGGCCGGACGCTTTGCCGAGGCCATGCCGATCTACGAGTGGCTGATGCCGATCCTGCACCTGGATGCCCGCGCCGACCTGGTGCAGTGCATCAAGCTGTGTGAAGCCATTGCCGGTCGCGGCAGCGCGCTGACCCGTCCACCGCGCCTGGCCCTGCCAAAGGACGACCGCGAGTTCGTCGAGCAGATCATGGCCAAGGCCCTGGCCAACCGCCCTGAACTGCCGGATGTCGGCCTCTGAGTGAGTGCCGGGCGGGCCTCTCTGCGGGGCCCACCCGGCGCGCCTGTTTTTCTGTCTTGCGCCTGCACAGGAAACGCCAGCATGAGCACTGCACACCCCTCTCCCCGCGCAACCACCGCCCCGGCGGGCCTCAAGCGTGTGGTAGCGGCCGCCATGGCCGGTACCGTCGCCGAATGGTATGAATTCTTTCTCTACGGTACGGCCTCGGCACTGGTGTTCGGCCAGTTGTTCTTTCGCCAGACCGACAGCCCCATCGACGGCATCATCGCCGCCTTCGCCCTTTACGCCGTAGGTTTTCTGGCCCGCCCGCTGGGCGGCCTGGTGTTCGGCCACTATGGCGACAAGTTCGGGCGCAAGCGCCTGCTGCAACTGAGCCTGGTGGTGGTCGGCATCACCACCTTTCTGATGGGCTGCCTGCCCGGTTTCGACAGCATCGGCTACGCCGCGCCCATCCTGCTGGTGCTGCTGCGCCTGATCCAGGGGTTCGCCTTTGGCGGCGAATGGGGCGGCGCGATCCTGCTGGTGTCCGAGCACTGCCCGGACAACCGTCGCGGCTTCTGGGCCAGCTGGCCGCAGGCCGGCGTACCGGCGGGCAACCTGCTGGCCACGGTGGCGCTGCTGGCGCTGTCGAGCACCCTGAGCGAGGAGCAGTTCCTGGCCTGGGGCTGGCGCGTGGCGTTCTGGCTGTCGGCACTGGTGGTGCTGATCGGCTACTGGATCCGCACCAGCGTGGATGATGCCCCGATCTTCAAGCAGGCCCAGGCCCGCCAGGCGCAGCACAAGGTGCAGCAGCTGGGTGTGGTGGAAGTGCTGCGCCATCACTGGCGTTCGGTACTGGTGGGCATCGGTGCGCGGTTTGCCGAGAACATCCTGTACTACACCGTGGTGACCTTCTCGATCACCTACCTCAAGCTGGTGGTGCACAAGGACACCTCGCAGATTCTGCTGCTGATGTTCGGCGCGCACCTGCTGCACTTCTTCCTGATCCCGCTGATGGGCTACCTGTCCGACCTGGTGGGGCGCAAGCCGGTGTACCTGACCGGTGCGGTGCTGACCGCGTTCTGGGGCTTCGTCGGCTTCCCGATGATGGACACCGGCAACAACTGGCTGATCATGGCGGCGATCACCCTGGGCCTGGCCATCGAGTCGATGACCTATGCGCCCTACTCGGCGCTGATGGCCGAGATGTTCCCCACCCATGTGCGCTACACCGCCTTGTCGCTGTGCTATCAGGTGGCGCCGATTTTCGCCGGCTCCCTGGCACCGCTGATCGCCATCACCCTGCTCAACAAGTACAACAGCTCGACGCCGATTGCCTGGTACCTGGTGGGCGCCGCGGCGATCTCCATCGTCGCCGTCGGCCTGACCCGTGAAACCCGTGGCAAGTCGCTGCACCTGGTCGACGCCGAGTCGGCCGAGCGGGTTGCCGCCAGCACCGACACCGCCAGCGCTCGCGGCAACTCGCTGGCCTGAGCCCAACCCTTTCAACAGGAGGTCTGCATGACCGAGATCATCGGCCACAACTACATCGGCGGTGCGCGCAGCGCCGCCGGCAGCATCACCCTGCACAGCCATGACGCCACCACCGGCGACGCCCTGCCGTACCGTTTCACCCAGGCCACCGCCGAGGAAGTGGACGCTGCCGCCCGCGCCGCAGCGGCGGCCTACCCGACGTTTCGCAACCTGCCGGCCGGGCGCCGGGCGGAGTTTCTGGAGGCCATAGCCGAGCAGCTGGACGCGCTGGACGATGACTTCGTCGCGCTGGTAACCCGCGAAACGGCCTTGCCCACGGCACGGATCAAGGGCGAGCGCGGCCGCACCAGCGGGCAGATGCGCCTGTTTGCCCAGGTGCTGCGCCGGGGCGACTTCTACGGTGCACGCATCGACCGCGCATTGCCCGAGCGCCAGCCGCTGCCACGGGTGGACCTGCGCCAGTACCGTATCGGCGTGGGGCCGGTAGCGGTGTTCGGCGCCAGCAACTTTCCGCTGGCGTTCTCCACCGCCGGGGGCGATACCGCAGCGGCGCTAGCGGCCGGCTGCCCGGTGGTGTTCAAGGCCCACAGCGGGCACATGGCCACGGCCGAGCACGTGGCCAACGCGATCATTCGCGCCGCCGAGCGCACCGGCATGCCCGAGGGCGTGTTCAACATGATCTACGGCGCCGGGGTGGGCGAGGCGCTGGTCAAGCACCCGGCGATCCAGGCCGTGGGCTTTACCGGCTCGCTCAAGGGCGGGCGCGCGCTGTGCGACATGGCGGCGGCGCGGGCGCAGCCGATCCCGGTGTTTGCCGAAATGAGCAGCATCAACCCGGTGCTGGTGCTGCCGCAGGCGCTGCAGGTGCGCAGCGAGAAAATCGCCACGGAGCTGGCGGCGTCGGTGGTGATGGGCTGCGGGCAGTTCTGTACCAACCCCGGGCTGGTGATCGGGCTGCGCTCGCCGCAGTTTTCGGCGTTTGTTGCGCACTTGGCGGCGACGCTAGGCGAGCAGCCAGCGCAGACCATGCTCAATGCCGGCACCCTGCGCAGTTATGCCAGGGGCGTGCAGGCGTTGCAGGCGCACTCTGGGGTGAGCCACCTGGCGGGCCGTGAACAACAGGGCAACCAGGCGCAGCCGCAACTGTTCAAGGCAGATGTGAGCTTGCTGCTCGCCGGTGATGCGCTGTTGCAGGAGGAGGTGTTCGGGCCGACCACGGTGGTGGTGGAAGTGGCCGATGCGGACCAGTTGCACAGCGCGCTGGCGAGCCTGCATGGGCAGTTGACCGCCACCCTGATTGCAGAAGCCGACGACCTGGCGCAGTTTGCCCAGGTGCTGCCGCTGCTGGAGCAGAAGGTTGGGCGGGTGCTGTTCAACGGCTACCCGACCGGTGTTGAAGTGTGCGATGCGATGGTGCATGGCGGGCCCTACCCGGCCACCTCGGATGCGCGGGGGACATCGGTGGGGAGCCTGGCGATCGATCGGTTCCTGCGGCCGGTGTGTTACCAGAACTGCCCGGATGATCTGCTGCCGGCGGCGTTGCAGGATGGCAACCCGTTGGGGATTGTGCGGTTGGTGGAGGGTTGTAGCAGTCGCGAACCGCTCTGACTGATTTGGGGCTGCTTTGCAGCCCATCGCGGGTCAAGCCCGCTCCCACAGGTACACCACTGTGTTCATGGTCAGTGGAGACCCTGTGGGAGCGGGCTTGGCCCGCGATGGGGTTTCAGTTCAGCAATGCCTTGAGGTCGTTGTACAGCGCCTCGGGGATCTGCACGCCCTCCTCCAGGCTGCGCTTGCGCGCCTCGAAGCGGCGCTGTGACGGCAGCCGCGCACCCTGCCCCTCGATGCCCGCAAACACCGCCTCCGCCCGCGCCAGGTGCGCCTCGGCGCCCGCCCCCAGAAACCGCTGCGGGTCCAGCGCGAGAATCAGCTCGCCATGGTACGGCGAGGACTTGCTGCCCGCGTCATAGGCCAGCGACTCGGCACTGGTCAGGTCGCCGATCAGCGGCCCGGCAATCAGCTCGACCATCGCCGCCAGCGCCGAGCCCTTGTGCCCGCCAAAGGTCAGCATGGCGCCACTGTCGAGCACCACGTTCGGGTCGGTGCTCGGTTGCCCCTGGGCATCCACGCCCCAGCCTTCGGGGATGGCCTTGCCGGCGCGCCGATGCAGCTCGATGTCGCCGCGCGCAATCGCGCTGGTGGCAAAGTCGAACACGAACGGGTTGGCGCCCGCACGCGGCCAGCCGAACGCGATGGGGTTGGTGCCAAATACCGGCTGGCTGCCCCCGGCCGGCGCCACCCAGGCATGGCTGGGGTTGCACGCCAGCGCCACCAGGCCGGCCTCGGTCAGTTGTTCGATCTCGACCCACAACGCCGAAAAGTGCACGCAGTGGTTGATGGCCAGGGCCGCGATACCGTTGCTGCGGGCCTTGGCCTGCAGCATCGGCAAGCCGGCCTGGAACGCCAACTGCGAGAAGCCGCCAGCAGCATCCACACGCACGATCGAGGGCGCCTGGTCGATCACCTGCGGCTCGGCCGCCGCCGACACCTTGCCGGCCTTGAGCGAGTTCACACAGCCGATCACCCGGTACAGCCCATGGGAGGCGCAGCCATCGCGCTCCCCGGCGACCACCGTGGCCGTCACGGCTGCGGCGTGCGCCGCGTTGAAACCGTTGTGCAGCAGGATCGACTCTGCCAGTTCATGGGCTTGGGTAAGGGTCAGTCGAATCATGGTCAGCTCCTTGGACAGACCGTCCATCGTGCCCCATCGACCGGGGCCGGGCTTGATCGATTCGGACCACGGGCATGACGAACTTGGCACAGTGGCCAACAGCCCCCCACGCACACCCAGGGAAGCTGTTCAGTTTGTAATCAAACTGACGCAGCCCTTGTGGTACGCAGCGTGTAGCGCTTTATCCACAGAGCTACCCACTTTTTTTGTGGATAGCTTCAGCGCAGTTCGACCGGTTGCAGGTCGGCCCAGGATTCAACCGGGCCGGGGTTGCTCGGGTCGCTCGCGCCGCCCAGGCACACGGCAATCTTGTTCACCGCATTGAGTGCGCTGGTGACCGCGCCCTCGGCCCAGCCACCGGTCCAGGACACGTCGTCGCCGGCCAGCACGAAGCCGTAGGGCGTGGCGCTGCCCACCCCGGTCATGAACTGCGCGAAGAGCCTGCGCTGGTAGGCGTACTGCCCGGGCAGGTTCATCTTGAAGGCGCCCAGGTAGTGCGGCTGGTCCTCCCAGTTGAACTCGACGAAGGTGTTGCTGGCACTGTAGTGCGCGGCGAGGTCCACGTTGGGGTAGATGGCCTGCAGCAACGTGGTGCACAGCTGGGCATGCTGCGGCGCCGGCCTGGCGCGGTCGCCCAGGAACTTCAGCGCATCGTCGTTCCAGGTGTACGACAGGAAGATGCCGCTGCCGCGGTAGCCGCTTGGCGCCTGCGCGTAATCGACCAGGTAGGTGCCACGGGTGAGGCCATCGGACAGCGTCACGCTCAGCGTGCGTTCCTGCATCGGCCCCGGTCGTTCGTGCCAGAAGGGCCGCCGGGTGGCCGCGAAGATCTTTGCCGCCTGCATGTAGTGGGTGTATTTGACGGCCTCCCAGGTCGCGCTGGGCAGCAGCGCGTCCATGGCCTTCAGTTGCTGCACGTTGCCGCTGGCGCGCAGCTTGTCGAGCACCCGCAGGTGCGGGGTGTAGACCACGTGGCCGATGGTCAGCCAGGCGCTGGTATCGCGCTTGAGGTCGTGGACCAGTACCGAGAACTCACCGTTCGCCAGCGGGCTGATATGCCGGACCTCCTGGTTGAACGGCTCGGCGAATACCTGGCGGGTCATCGACTCGACGCTGCTGTCGCCCTGGCCGTTGGCGCAGGGGTCGCCCAACGCAGTGGGCGATTGCGTCCACAGCGCCCTGGGCAGTGCCTCGGCGCCCTGGTACATGAGCCGGTGGCTGGCATCCAGCCCGGTGTACAGCACCCGCAGCACTTCGAGAATGCTGTTGGGGTAGTCGGTGTTCCAGCCACCGGTGCCGAAGCCGATCTGGCCGAACAGGTTGATCTGCTCGCGGCTCCACCCCGACTCCTGCAGCAGGGCCTGATAGAAGCTGACGTCGTCCCAGCTGCGGCCGGCGCCGCAGTGGACGATGGCATTCCACAGGCGCTTGATGGCTTTCTGGTCGATGCTGCCTTCGGTCATGGCGGTTTCCAGTTCATGGAAGTGGAACGGCGCGCCCGCCAGAAAGGTGTCGAAGAACTGCTCTTCGAGCTGCAGGTACTCCGGTGGCACGGGGAACACCGGGCTGTCGTGCTCGTAGTACTTAACGCGGCCCTGGTAGTCGACCACGGTGCTGACTGCGGCCGCTGTGCCGGGGTTGGGAAAGTCCGCCGACTGCGCGGTCATGCCCACCTTGTCGAAGTAGTGGAACAGCGCCTTGCCGGATACCGGAAAGCGCATGGCGCCCAGCTCGCAGATCACCTCGGCGCCGGGGTCGCCCATGACCCTGGAATACAGCCGCCCGCCGATGCGCTCGCCGGCCTCCAGCACCACCGGGTGCAGGCCCATCTTCAGCAGTTCGTAGGCCGCCACCAGGCCGGCGATACCGGCGCCGACCACCAGCACCTTGCGGCCCCAGCACTCGGGCGGCACGCGGCACAGCGGCTGGCCGGCGGCACGGGCGGCGGCGAGGTAGTCGGCGTAGTGGAACGGGAAGTCCGGGACCAGCGCGGTCACGTCCTTGTTGCGGGCAAGTGGCGTCCTGCGGGGGCTGCGCGAAGGGATGGCGGACATGGCAGTGGCTCCTGAGGTAGTCGGGTTCTTCCGTTGAGGTCACAAAGACTGCCAGCGATGTGACTTCTTTCAGAAAAGACCAGATCGACCCGGAGCACCAACACGCACCCGACCGGCGGCCTGTGACGTACACAGGCCGCCGGTGCGATTCAAGGTGCGGCTTTGTGGCGCGCCATGTAGTCCTCGTACTCGCGCGACATCACGTAGAGCTTGATCTGCTCGACCTCCTCGGGCTTGAGCGAGTCGTCGAACGACGGCATGCCCAGTGGCTTGAGCGCGCCCTGCAGGACGATCTGCTGGAAGTGCTCGCGGGTGGCGTCGCTGGACTGGCGCAGGTCGGGGATCAAACCGCCGCTGATGGTGCCCATGCCGTGGCACACGCTGCAGAACTGGCCATACAGCTGCTTGCCGGCCTGCACCTGCTCGGGTGCTGCGGTGACGGGCTGGGGCACGCGCTCGACCTTGGCGGGCGCCGGGGCCGGTGGCGGCAACTGCGCCTTGCCATCGAGGGCGAACACCAGCAGGCGGCTGCGGTTCTTCATGCCCGGCAGGTTCATCGACTCGCCGCCGGTCAGGGTGGCCACGCCGCCCCAGCCGGCCATGATCGCCACGTACTGACGCCCGGCCAGTTCGAAGGTCATGGGCGCGGCAACGATGCCGCTTTGCGCCTCGAACTGCCACAGCGCCTCGCCCTTGTCGGCGGAATAGGCATGCATCTGCCCCGCCGCAGTGCCCTGGAACACCAGGTTGCCGGCGGTGCTCAGGGTGCCGCCGTTCCAGTGCGTGGGGTACGGCACCTTCCAGGCGGCCTTCTGCTTGACCGGGTCCCAGGCCAGCAAGGCGCCGCTGACCACGGCGGCCGGCACGTCGGTGGCGTCGGCAAAGCCGGCGGCGGTGTTGAATGCCTTGCGGGTAACGAAGTCCTTGCCTTCGTTGCGGTACACACCGGGCACTTCCTGGTAGGGGATGTACACCAGGCCGGTGCCGGGGTTGAACGACATCGAATGCCAGTTGTGCGCGCCGAAGGGGCTGGGCCACATCACGATGGGCTCTTTTTCGTAGCGCACCCCAGGGGCCTCGACCGGCCGGCCGGTGGCGAGGTCGACCTTCTCGGCCCAGGTGACCTTGCCGAACTTCTCGGCCGAGATCAGCTTGCCGTTGGTGCGGTCGAGCACGTAGAAGAAGCCGTTTTTAGGCGCCTGCATCAGGACCTTGCGCGGTTTGCCGTCGATGTTCAGCTCGGCCAGGGTGATCTGCTGGGTGGCGGTGAAGTCCCAGCTGTCGCCCGGGGTGACCTGGTAGTGCCAGGCCAGCTTGCCGGTGTCGGGGCGGATGGCGAGGATCGACGACAGGTACAGGTTGTCGCCACCGCCCGGGCTGCGCACCTCGCGGTTCCACGGCGAGCCGTTGCCGGTGCCGACGTAGAGCAGGTCCAGCTCGGGGTCGTAGGCCATGCTGTCCCACACCGTGCCGCCACCGCCGAGCTTCCAGTACTGGTCGCCCTGCCAGGTCTTGGCCGCTTCGCGCAGTTCGGGGTGCTCGTAGGGCAGCGCCGGGTCGCCCGGTACGGTGTAGAAGCGCCAGGCCAGTTTGCCGGTGTCGGCGTCATAGGCCGAGACGAAGCCGCGCACGCCGTATTCGGCGCCGCCGTTGCCGATGATGACCTTGCCTTTGACCACCCGTGGCGCGCCGGTGATGCTGTAGGGCTTGGCCGGGTCGGTGGTCTGCTGGCTCCAGATGGCCTTGCCGGTCTTGGCGTCGAGGGCGATCAGACGCCCGTCCAGGGTGCCGACGTAGACCTTGTCGCCCCACAGTGCCACGCCGCGGTTGACCGCGTCGCAGCACGAGGTACGGGCCTTGACCTTGGCCACCTCGGGGTCGTAGCGCCACAGCTCCTTGCCGCTGGCGGCGTCGACCGCGATCACCCGGCTCCAGGACATCGAGGTGTAGATCACCCCGTCGTGGAACAGCGGCGTCGCCTCCAGGCCGCGGGTGTTGTCCAGGTCCATGTACCAGGCCAGGCCCAGTGACTTGACGTTGCTGGCGTCGATCTGTTTGAGCGGGCTGAAGCGTTGTTCGGCATAGGTGCGGCCGTGGCTGAGCCACTCGCCGCCGGCCTGTTCGGTGGCGCGGATGGCGGCCTCGTCCACCCCGGCGGCAAGGGCTGCCAGCGGGGTGGCCAGGCACAGCATCAGCAATGAAGTACGCAAAGGTTTTTTCATGTTCGGTGTCCTCGGTGATGGCTGCAGGTGCGGGTCAGAACACCTGCATCAGGCGTACGTTGAAGCGGTCGCCTTCCTTGAAACCGTTTTCCACCGACTGGTCACGGCCATAGTTGAACAGCAGCTGGGTCTTGGGGGTGACGAACCAGCCTGCGCCCACCAGAAACTTGGCGGTGTCGGGTTTGTCGTGCTGGTCGACGCCGTCCAGGCGGGTTTCGCCGCCCCACAACCTGGAGTAGCCCACGCGCAGGTCCAGGCTCGGGGTGAGCTGGTAGCGCAGGAACGCCTGGCCCTGGTACAGCGCGGACTGGCGCAGGGTCAGGCCGGCGGAGGTGGCGTCGTCGTTCTTGCCGAACCAGGTGACGTCGCCGATCAGGTCCAGCCACCACTTGTCGCCCAGGCCCTGGATATAGCCGGCCTGCAGCGCGAACTTCCAGCGGTTCTCGCCGATGTTGAGCGCGTCGTCGCGGTCGTAGCGGCCGGTGGGCACGTAGAGGAACGGGGTGATGCCGAAATAGGTCTTTTCTTCCGGGCGCTCCACCAGCCACACGGTGGAGGCCAGGATCAGGTCGCCGATGCCGCCATCGCTCTTGCCCAGGCCCGAGGTGTCGCGCTTGCCTTCGAGCTGGCCGAAGGGCAGCAGGAACTGCGGGTCGATGGTGAACCCGCCCAGCTTCATGAAGTGCACGCCCCTGAGAATGCCGATGTCGGAGTTCAGCCCGGCACGCACCGGCTGCTTGTGGCCACCGGAGTACAGCGAGCGACGTTCGGCATGCTGGTAGTAGACCATGCCCAGGTTGGTGCCTTCGGGCAACGCGGTGTAGTCCCCGGCGTCCACATCCACGGCGTGCGCCTGGCTGCCCAGGCAGCCGGCGAGGCCCAGCGTCCAGGCCTGTGCCCAGCCCAATGCAGTACGACGGCGGTGTGCCGGCACGCTTGACAGTACGGTCTTGCTCATCGAGTCACCTGTTTATTGTTTTTGTCGGATGAGCCACCCAATGGGCGGCACACAGGCCGTAGCAGGCTTCGTGCCAACGAAATTAATCCATTGATATCAATTGGTTGCGCTTTGAGGGCGTCAACCTGCGGTGAAGTGCCCGGCTGCCACCTGCCCCGTTGCAGGCCCGGTTTGCAAGGCTTTGCGGGGTTTCTCAGGGGCGTCTCATGTGTCTCACCGTTTGTCTCGACCTAATACGCACAGAACCGGCTCAAGCCCTCCAAACCCCTGAAAAACAAGTACTTTGGTAGTAGAAAAAAGCTGGCACAAGGGTTGCTGAATGCCTCGGGTTCCTTTCAATAACAAGAGAGCCACACCCATGACCCATGCCTTCCCGGTTCACAGTGATACCCAGGCGTTCGTGCAGCGTCAGCACCGCATGCTGATCGGTGCCGACTGGCGCGGCGCCAGCGATGGCGCCACGCTGCAACTGCTCAACCCGGCCAACGGCCAGGCGCTGGCCCAGGTGCCTGCCGCCACGGTCGAGGATGTCGACCAGGCGGTACGTGCCGCGCGCCAGGCGTTCGATGACTCGCCCTGGAGCCGCATGCGCCCGCGCGAGCGCCAGAACCTGCTGTGGAAGCTGGCCGACCTGATCGAGCGCGATGCCCAGGTGTTCGCCGAGCTCGAATGCCTTAACAACGGCAAGAGCGCGCAGGTGGCGCGGGTGATGGATGTGCAGATGGCCATCGACTCGCTGCGCTACATGGCCGGCTGGGCAACCAAGATCGAAGGCACCACGGTCGACCCGTCGCTGCCGCTGTTCGACGGCGAGTTCCATGCCTATGTGCGCCGCGAGGCAGTGGGTGTGGTGGGTGCCATCGTGGCGTGGAACTTCCCCCTGCTGCTGGCCTGCTGGAAGCTGGGCCCGGCGCTGGCCACCGGGTGCAGCGTGGTGCTCAAGCCGGCGGACGAGACCCCGTTGAGCGCGCTCAAGCTGGCCGAACTGGTACTGGAGGCCGGCTACCCGGCGGGCGTGTTCAACGTGGTCACCGGCGTGGGCGCGGTGGCCGGTGCGGCGCTGTCGGCGCACCCGCTGCTGGACAAGGTGACCTTCACCGGCTCGACCGAGGTGGGCAAGCTGATCGGCAAGGCGGCGATGGATTCGATGACGCGGGTGACGCTGGAGCTGGGCGGCAAATCGCCGACCATCATCCTGGCCGACGCCGACCTTGAGGTGGCCGCTGCCGGTGCCGCCAGCGCGATCTTCTTCAACCAGGGGCAGGTGTGCTGCGCGGGGTCGCGCCTGTATGTGCACCGCAAGCATTTCGACCGCGTGGTGGCCGATATTGCCGGCATCGCCAACGGCATGAAGCTGGGCAATGGCCTGGACCCGAGCATCGACATGGGGCCGTTGATCTCGGCCAAGCAGCAGGCACGGGTGGGCCGCTACATCGACATGGGCCGCGAGCTGGGCGCCAAGGTGGCGTGTGGCGGCGAGTATTACGGGCCGGGGTATTTCGTGCAGCCGACGGTGATTGCCGACGTCGACCAGCAGTGCCCGCTGGTGCAGGAGGAGATTTTCGGGCCGGTGCTGGTGGCGATTCCGTTCGACGACATGGACGAGGCGATTCGCCTGGCCAACGACAGTGCCTATGGCCTGGGCGCGAGCATCTGGTCCAACGACCTGACGCAGGTGCACCGCATGGTGCCGCGCATCAAGTCGGGCTCGGTGTGGGTCAACTGTCACAGTGCGCTGGACCCGGCGCTGCCGTTTGGCGGCTACAAGCTGTCGGGCGTGGGGCGCGAGATGGGCGCGGCGGCCATCGAGCATTACACCGAGCTGAAGTCGGTGGTGATGAAGCTGTAGGCGGCAGTTGGGGCCGCTCTGCGGCCCGATCGCGGGTCAAGCCCGCTCCCACAGGAGGGGGCTTGCGCCGTGATGGGGTCAGCCCAGTACAGGGCGGAAGAAACTGCGCTCGTAGCTGATGATGCACCGGGTGTCTTCGGCGTACTTGAACGCGGCGATGCACTCGGCGTCGGTTTTCGACTGTTCGCGGTAACGTTCGTACGCTGCCAGGCTCGGGAACGAGAACATCGCCAGGGCGACGTTGTTGGCGCCTTCGCTGGGCAGGAAGTAGCCATGGTGCTGGCCGCCGAATTTCTCTACCAGCGGTATCCACATGCGCCCGTAGGCTTCGAACTCTTGCAGCTTGTAGGCATCGACGATGTAGCGCAGGTAGCAGGTAACCATTGCAGCACTCCATGAAAGGGACCGGCAGCGAGCCTAGTGGGCGTCACGGGCGGGCGTCAATACGCGACAGGTGCAGCGAGCATCAGCGCTCGCACCGTTGAACCCGCGTGCAGCCCTTCAGCGGGTCGGTGCCGCCGGCGCCTGTTCGATGTGGCGCAGATGGCTTGAAGGCACCCAGCCAGCCTGCGCGTCGCGCGGCCTTGTGCACCAGGACCATCCGTTGAGCGACCTCACGCAGAGCAACTCATCGCCAATGTCCACGTCCAGTTCCCTGGCGGTGTAGTCCTCGCGCGCGCGGCCTGCCTGCTCGCCCAGCCTTTCGATCACCTGCGCCGGCACCCAGCCACCCTGCTGGCCGGGCGTGGTGCAGAAGTACCAGTTGTCCCATCCTTCATCGCCCTGGTACACCTCCCCCACCTCCAGCACGGCCCCCTTGGCAAAGGTGATGGGCTGAGGGAATTCGCTGCGGTGCGCTTTAATAACGCGGTATTGCATGTGTCTTCTCCTTGGTGAACTGAAGCCGGCGCCCACCCAGCGGCGCGGCTGTGCGAAAATAGCGCCTTTGTTATCAACAGGTTGGAGATGTACGGTTTGGTTACACACTATTCGGCGAACGGCGCCAATGCCGCCTGCGGGCGTACCAGTCAGACCCTCAACAGCACTCAGGCAGCGGATCAGGTGTCGTGCAAGTCCTGCCTGCGCTCGCTGGCTGCCCCCGACTCGGCAGCCGTGGCCGCCAAGGCCAAGACCCCTTCGCTGGCCGAACTGCGCAAGCAGCGCCAGCAACAGGCCGCGCCGGCGCCGGTGCCCGCGTTCAGCGTCAAGGCCAGCTGGCAGGCCCGCCTGAGCAGCCAGGCCGACCGTTGCCGCCTGCCACGCGGTGCGCGCAAGCAGATCTGCGTGTGACCCCCGGGCAGGCCGGCTTGCTGTGGCAAGTCGGCCTGCCCGCCGTTGCCCTCAATACAGTTCGGAATCCAGCGCCAGCATCTGGTCGGACGCAAAGGCGGCCTTGAGGTGCTCCATGGTATCGCTGGTGCGATCTTCGGCCTTGCAACTGAGCCAGGCGATGGACGCCGACAGCAGTACCAGCAGGCGCTTGGCCTGGGTGGTCAAGGCGATGGCCGGCTTGTGCACCATGCTGATCTGGGTGCTGGCGGCACGCCCCGGATCATGCTCGAGCATGTGCATGATGCGTACGGCAACGGTGCTGCACAGGTCGCGCTTGAGCTCGATGTCCGAGCCGTTGATGGCCTGCCAGTAGGCGTCTTCCTGGCCGTCCTCGATGAACAGGTCGACCCAGGCCCGGTATTCTTCGTCCTTCGCGATGCTGAAGGCCATTTGCGCCCACTGAACCTTCAACTGCTCGATGTGTTGCCCGGACGCCTGCAGCGCCTGGGTGAAGGCCAGCGTCTCCTGCATCAGCGAGGTGTGTCGCGGGCCAAGCTGGTTGCTTGCCTGCAGCAGCGCATCGCTGCACTCGCGGTATTCCTGGATCAGCGCGTTGCCTTCATGCAGGTTGAACAGCACCGGAAAGATACGGTACTTGGCCGCGTGCACTTCCTTGACGAACAGGCGGGTCTGTTCGATCAGTTCGGCGATGCTGGCCTGGGTTTCCTGGAAGCGATCACTGTCGACCAGCATTTCGCGCATTCTGGCGGGCGACGCGTCCTGCTCCCTCAGGCGACGCGACAGGTGCGCCATGTGAATGATCTTCTGGGTGGGCGCGATGATCTGGTGGGTGAACTGGCGGGACAGGGTTTCGAGCTCTTCCTGCAGTTGCTGGATGGAGATGGTGCGCACCTGCTCGTGAAGCTTCATCACCGCTTCGGTCTTGTTTTGACGGCGCTGGTTGAGCATGAAGGTGACCGCCGAGCCGACGATCGCCACGCTGGTGGCGATATCGACACCGATAGACAAAGCCGAGATTTCCATGCACCGCTCCTTAGATAATGGAGCGGTTTTTATAGAGGGTAATCGCGCCCGGCGCCACCACCGCGCGCCTGGCGACTTCAGGCCAGTGGCTGGATCACGTCGACCCACTGCGCGTTGACCAGGGTGGCCAGGCGCTCGGGCTCGATGCGCACCGCCGCATTGACCGCACCGCCGGCGGGGAAGACCACCTCGAAGTCCTTCAGCGACTCGTCGCAGTACACCCGCAGCGGCTGGCTCAGGCCGAAGGGGCACACGCCGCCGATGGGGTGGCCGGTGTGCTGCTCGACCTGCTCGGCCTCGAGCATGCGTGCCTTGACGCCGAACTGCTGCTTGTACTTGCGGTTGCACAGGCGCGCATCGCCGCGTACCACCAGCACGATCACCTCCTCGCCCACGCGCAGCGAGAGCGACTTGGCGATCTGCCCCGGCTCGACCGCCAGCGCCTCGGCGGCCAGGGCGACGGTGGCGGTGCTGGACGCCAGTTCCAGCACCTGCAGGTCGGGTGAATGGTGGGAGAAAAACGCTTTGACTGACTGCAGACTCATCTTCGCTTGATCCTCTGAAAAAACAGCCCTGGCGGGATACCGTTGCGTACCCTACCAGCTTGGGCAGGCAAAAAACTCAGTCGCCCAACGCGACGCCCTCGCGACGTGGGTCGGCACCGGCCGACCAGCCCTGCCCATCACGCACGATGACCTGCGTGCCGCTGGTCATCTCGATGGGCGATACCGCATGCCCGCGGGCCTTGAGCTGCTCGATCAGGGCGGGGCCGATCAGCCCGGCCTCCACTTCGGTGCCGACGTTGCGGCTGCCGAAGTTGGGCAGGTCGACGGCCTGCTGCGGGTCGAGGTTCCAGTCCAGCAAGCCGATCAGCGCCTTGTTCACGTACTCGATGATCTGCGAGCCGCCGGGCGAGCCGAGGGCGGCCACCAGCTGGCCGCTGGCCTGGTCGAACACCAGGGTCGGCGCCATCGAGGAGCGCGGCCGCTTGCCCGGTGCGATGCGGTTGGCCACCGGCTTGCCGTTCTCCTCGGGGATGAACGAAAAGTCGGTCATCTGGTTGTTGAGCAGAAAGCCCTTGACCAGCACATGAGAGCCGAACGCCGCCTCGACCGAGGTGGTCATCGACAGCGCGCCGCCCTGATCGTCCACCGCGACGATCTGCGAGGTGGAAATGCGCAACGGCGAGCGGTCAGGCGCCCATGCCAGGGGCATGCCGGGCGGCACACCGGCAGTGGCGACGCCCATGCTCCGGTCACCGATCAGCGTGGCGCGTTGGGCCAGGTACGCCTTGCTGGTGAGCCCTGGCACATTGACCGGCACCTGGTCGCCGTCGGCCAGGTACAGGGCGCGGTCGGCATAGGCCAGGCGCTCGGCTTCGGCAATCAGGTGCACGGCCTGGGCGGAGGGTTGCATGACGCCCCCGGGGCGAGCTTTTTCGGGCGCCATTGCGGCCAGGTCCAGTGCCGGTTTCTGGCGCTGCAGCGCCTCCAGAATGCCCAGCGTCTGCAGTACCGCGACGCCACCGGACGACGGTGGCGGCATGCCGCAGACCGTCCACTGCTTGTACGGCCCGCATACCGGCTCGCGCACCTTGGCCCGATAGCCTGCAATGTCGCCCAGCGACAACGTGCCGGGGTTACTGTGGGTATTGACCTGCTGCACCATCGCCTCGGCGATGGGCCCGTGGTAGAAGGCGTCCGGGCCCTGGTTGGCGATGGCCTCCAGGGTTTGCGCCAGCTCGGGGTTCTTCAGCAGCGTGCCCACGGGCATGGGCTGGCCCTGGGGCGTGAGCAGGTAGCGGGCCAGTGCAGGCGACTGCGGTATCGAGGTGGAGGCGGCAATCAAGGCATGCAGCCGCGCAGACACGGGGAAACCGTCGCGGGCCAGGTCGATGGCCGGCTGGAACAGCGCGCGCCAGGGCAGCTTGCCGTGTTGCTGGTGCGCCATCTCCAGGGCCCTGAGCACACCGGGCACGCCCACCGAGCGACCGCCGATCTGGGCGTCCTTGAATCCCATCGGCGTGCCGTCCGGCTTGAGGAACAGGCGGCTGTCGGCCCCTTGGGGCGCCGTCTCCCGCCCATCGAACGCCTGCACCTGCTTGCCATCCCAGTACAGGATGAAGGCGCCGCCGCCGATGCCGCTGGACTGCGGCTCCACCAGGGTCAACACCGCCTGCATGGCAATGGCGGCATCGATCGCAGACCCGCCCTTGCGCAGCATCGCCTGGCCGGCGGCGCTTGCCAGGGGGTTGGCTGCCGCGGCCATGTGGTGCTGTGCCTGTACCGGGGCCATGCCTGTGCGGTAGCCCGAGGCGATTTCCGGGGCGGCGGGCAAGGCGGTGCTGGATGGCGCAGGCGGGGTTGCGCTGGTACAGGCGCCGAGCAGCAACGCTGCCATCGAGAAGCCGAGGGCGTGGATCAGGTGTTTGCGGGTGGTTGGGTAACCGGTCAAGACCAACTCCATTGAGCGTTTGGGGAACGCGGGCAATGGTAGCGTGATTGACGCGAGCAGGCCCGGTACTCACCGCGCCTTGTGCGGCGAATCCAATGCGCGTGCCCTGATTCTCGACGCGTAGGGTGCAGATTGATTAAGCTTCCCGCTTTAACGTTTCAGTTTGTTTCAAGGATTCAGATGACAATTCAGCAAGCGCCGCCACTCGCCTATTCCAGAGCCACCGTCGGCAAGATGGAAGCCGCCATGGCCCTGGGGAGTTTTGCCATCGGCACCGGCGAGTTCGCGATCATGGGGCTGATGCCCGACATCGCCAGCAACCTGCACCTGAGCGAGCCCCAGGTGGGCCATGCCATCAGCGCCTATGCCCTGGGCGTGATGGTGGGTGCGCCGGCCCTGGCGATTCTGGGCGCCAAGCTGCTGCGCAAGCACATGCTGCTGTTGCTGATGGCGCTGTATGCAATCGGCAACCTGGCCACGGCCTTGGCGCCCTCCTTCGCCGGGCTGGTGGCGTTTCGCTTTATCAGCGGCCTGCCCCACGGCGCCTACTTCGGCATCGCGGCGGTGGTGGCCTCGAGCATGGTGGCCACCGACCAGCGCGCGGGCGCGGTGGCACGGGTGATGATGGGGCTCACCCTGGCGATGCTGCTGGGCAACCCGGTGGCGACCTTCCTGGGGCAGTTCTTCGGCTGGCGTGCGGCGTTCGTGCTGGTGGGCGCGATTGCGCTGTGCACCATCGGGCTGGTGTGGCGCTACGTGCCGCAGCGTCACGATGAAGTGCGCAGCGACCCGCGCAAGGAGCTCCAGGCGTTTCGCCTGCCGCAGGTGTGGATGGCGCTGGCTATCGCCTCGATCGGTTTTGCCGGCATGTTCTGCGTGTTCAGTTACCTGGCGCCGACCATGCTGCAGGTGACCAAGGTGTCGCCACAGTGGATTCCATTCGGGCTGGCGGCGTTCGGGGTGGGCGGCATCATCGGCAACATCGCGGGCGGCAAGCTGTTCGACCGCCTGCAGTTTCGCGCGGTGGGGTTGGTGCTGGTATGGTCGATTCTCGTGCTGAGCCTGTTCCCCTTCGCGGCCAGTTCGCCGTGGGGCGTGCTGCTGGGCTGCGGGCTGGTCGGCACCATGATCGCACTGGCCGCCCCCTTGCAGATTCGCCTGATGGACATTGCACATGAAGCGCCGAGCCTGGCGGCGGCATCGAACCATGCGGCGTTCAACCTGGCCAATGCGCTGGGGCCATGGTTTGGCGGCATGGCGATTACCGCGGGGTTCGGCTGGACCAGTACCGGCTACATTGGCGCGGCGACTGCGCTGGTGGGGTTGGGGATCTACCTGGTGGCGCGGCGGATGAAGGGCGGGCACTGAGGGCCTGCCAGGTTTTGCCAAAGGAAAGAAACCAACGTGAACCAGCTTTCAATCGCCAGCTTCAAATCGAAGTACAGCCAGGGCTTCTACTCGACCTTCGCCATCGATGGCGTGCCGCTGGAAGTCTGGCTGCCAATACGAGACCCCGCTGCACAGCTTCATCTGGTGGCAGCGCATGCCGGCCTCTACGGCGAAGACGATAATGAACTGGTGTGGGACCGCAGCTACTCCACTGCCCCTGGGTGGACCACCCTGGTGCCGCTGCTGGTGTGCTCCGATGACCTGGACCTGAGCTGCACGGTCATCGTCGTGGAGCAACACGCCCATGAGGATCACATACACTGGCGGCGCTTCGGCCTGCTGCACGAGGTGATCACCCTGGAGCAGCCCCGCGTCAGCTGGTTCGAGGCCGCTTGCACCGCCACCTTTGAACGCGCCGAATTCCACCGCACACTGGATGAATTTCGCCGGCTGGAAGGCGTGGTGATGGCCTGGGACTAGGGTCTGTATGAAAAGTCTTGAGACGAAGGTCAGGCTGTTTTCAACGCAGCATCACCGAGTATCAAGGCTTTTCGTACAGAGCCTAGGCCGTTATCGAAGCCTGGACTGTTCGCATGCAGCCTTGAGGCGCTGCATGGCATCGGGCGCCATGGGCGCAGTCATCATGGCGTGATAGTTCATGCATTCCCGGGTTTGCTGCTCAGCCGTGGGAGCGCCGCTGGAGGTACAGCCGGCGAGGATGAACAGCGCAAGGGCCGTGATCAGTGGTTTCATTTGTGTATCCGAGAAAGGACCTTTGGCGCGATGCGGCAGTATGCAATGAAGCCGTGTCAGCAGGGCTCATCACTTAGGGCTACTGAACTGATTACGAAGCGGCAGCCCCAAAGACTACTACTTTGAAAACTTTCCCATTGACGTAGGAAATAGCGCCATCCAGTTTGGCCGGGCTACCTGCATCAGCCTGCTGAATGAGTTCGGCAAGAGTAGCCTGCATCTCACGGATATCGTAGCTGTACGCCAGGCCGTAGCGTTCACAATGTGCGTTGTAGCGAGCGCAAATAATCTCTGTATCCAACGGAATGTTCAGCTTCGCACAGTGGCTGTTGGCATCCGCTATGACCTTCAGCAGTGTGTCGGTATCAATGCTCATCAAAGCCCCCCAATCGTCAAAAAAATCGAACCACAGGTAGAAATAAAAAGCTGGAAACTAAATTAGATAGCTTGTGCGAGTCAGGGATTCCGGGGAGTACACCGCAAAGCAAGTGCTCCCAGACACACCATGCTCCCCATCATGAACGTGGCTAATGCTCCCATGAAATCAATTCAATTTAACTCGTTCGATGCCCGGACATAAAATACGCCCCAATTAAGGAACACTTCAAGACGCCCGAGCAAAAAAACCTACAACGAATCAAACTTGCCGAAGAGGGCAAATGTAGATTCGGTTTTTATCTCGGACCATCAGGGCACCCGATTAAAATGAGCACAGCATTTACATTCTCGATCAAGCGTATTCGTTTCGACGAACATTATCGCCCCGCTGAAAACACCCGCACGACCACCAACTTCGCAAACCTGGCGAGGGGGCAGCGTCGCCAGGAAAACCTGCGCAACACCCTGACGATGATCGACAATCGTTTCAATGCCCTGGCGCACTGGGACAACCCGAAAGGCGACCGCTACAGCGTCGAACTTGAAATCATTTCCGTGGAAATGAACATGGATGTCGAGCACAGGGACACCGCCCTGCCGCTGATTGAAATACTGCAGACCACCATTGTGGATCGCAAAACACGCGAACGCATCGAGGGTATCGTAGGCAACAACTTCTCCTCGTACGTGCGCGATTATGACTTCAGCGTGCTGTTGCTGGGGCACAACAAGAACCAGCAGGGGTTCAGCACGCCGGATGATTTCGGCGAGCTGCACGGCAAGCTGTTCAAGCATTTTGTAAACTCGAGCACTTATAAAGAACACTTCAAAAAACCACCGGTCATCTGCCTGAGTGTTTCAAGCAGCAAGACTTATCAGCGCACCGAAAACCAGCACCCGGTATTGGGCACCGAATACCAGCAGGACGAATATTCCCTGACCGATGAGTACTTCCGGAAGATGGGCCTGAAGGTTCGCTACTTCATGCCTGCCAACAGCGTGGCACCGCTGGCGTTCTACTTTGCTGGGGACCTGCTTGGGGATTACACCAACCTTGAACTGATCAGCACCATCAGCACGATGGATACCTTCCAGAAGATCTATCGCCCTGAAATCTACAACGCGAATTCAGCAGCAGGTCGATCCTATCAGCCGAGCTTGAATCACCAGGATTACTCGTTGACCCGCATTGTCTACGATCGAGAAGAGCGCAGTCAGTTGGCCATCGAACAGGGCAGGTTTGTCGAAGAGCACTTCATCAAGCCCTACCAGACCGTGCTTGAGCAGTGGTCCGCCCAATACGCGCTTTGATCATTCAGAACATACAAGGTCATCTATCGTGAAAAAACTGCTACCCACCTCCACTGCTGGCAGCCTGCCCAAACCGTCCTGGCTTGCACAACCCGAGACGCTCTGGTCGCCCTGGAAGCTGCACGGCGAGGAGCTGCTCGAAGGCAAGCAGGACGCCTTGCGCCTGGCCCTGCAGGAACAGCAACACGCAGGCATTGATATCGTCAGCGACGGCGAACAGACCCGCCAGCATTTCGTTACCACCTTTATCGAGCACCTGAGCGGAGTGGATTTCGAAAAGCGCGAAACCGTCAGAATTCGTGACCGCTATGACGCAAGCGTGCCGACCGTTGTGGGTGCTGTTGCCAGGCAAAAACCGGTGTTTGTCGAAGATGCCAGGTTTCTGCGCCAGCAGACCAGCCAGCCCATCAAATGGGCCCTGCCCGGCCCCATGACCATGATCGACACGCTGTATGACAGCCACTACAAAAGCCGGGAAAAGCTGGCTTGGGAATTTGCCAAGATCCTCAATCAGGAAGCCCGAGAGCTGGAGGCGGCGGGCGTGGACATCATCCAGTTCGACGAGCCTGCCTTCAACGTGTTCTTCGACGAGGTGAATGACTGGGGCGTGGCCACCCTGGAACGGGCGATCGAAGGGCTCAAATGTGAAACGGCCGTGCATATTTGCTACGGCTACGGCATCAAGGCCAATACCGACTGGAAAAAGACGCTTGGTTCGGAGTGGCGCCAGTATGAGGAAGCCTTCCCCAAGCTGCAGAAATCCGGCATCGATATCATCTCGCTGGAGTGCCACAACTCCCATGTCCCGATGGACCTGATCGAGCTGATTCGCGGCAAGAAAGTGATGGTGGGGGCCATCGATGTGGCGAACCACGCCATCGAAACCCCCGAGGAAGTGGCCAACACCCTGCGCAAAGCGCTGCAGTTCGTGGACGCCGACAAGCTCTACCCGTGCACCAACTGCGGCATGGCCCCTCTGCCCCGCGAGGTGGCGCGCGGCAAGCTGAACGCCTTGAGCGCCGGCGCGGACATCGTGCGCAGAGAGCTCTTGAACCGATAAGGGTGCAGGAGGGGTTGCAGCGCTGATCGAGCGGCTTGCCCCCTCCCCACCGCCTTTGGATCCGCCCCTTCAGCCAGGACCTACCATGTCACGTTCCAGTACTGCCATCGAGCCATTGCGCTTTCGCGAAGCGCTCGGGCACTACGCATCCGGTATCACGGTGATCACGTCGCAGATCGAGGAGGAGCCGGTCGGCTTTACCTGCCAGTCGTTCTATAGCGTGTCGATGAGCCCGCCGCTGGTGTCGTTCAGCGTGATGGCCGGTTCGGCCAGCTACCCCAGGATCCGCCAGGCAGGCCGCTTCGCGGTCAATATCCTGTCCGGTGAACAGGTCGGGATCTCCAACCAGTTCGCCCGACGAGGTACCGACAAGTGGCAGGGCGTGCAATGGCAGGCATCGCCACTGGGCAACCCGATCATTGCCGGCAGCCTGCACTGGCTCGATTGCGAGATCCACGCCGAACACGTCGCCGGTGATCACCTGATCGTGATTGGCGAAGTGAAAGCGCTGAACCTGCAGCAAACTGCCGCCACACAGCCCTTGCTGTACTTCAAGGGGCAATACTGCAACCTCGCCGCCCACGGTGCAGGCTGAGGAACAGGGGCCTGGCCTTCTCAACAAGCCCCTTGCATCGCGGTATCGACCGCTTCCACAAGCATCTGCGCATGCTCTTCGGTAAACGCCAGCAGCGGACGGATTTTGAGCACGTTCTGGTGCGGACCAGCGGCGCTGATCAGTACGCCCTGCTCGCGCATCGCGTTGACCACCTGGCGGGCCTGCCTGGCTGCGGGTGCCCTGGTGGCGCGGTCGGTGACCAGCTCAACCCCAAGGAACATGCCGGCCCCCCTGACGTCGCCGATCATTTGATGGCGCTGGGCAAGCCGTGTCAGGCCGTCCAGCAGGTAGCTGCCAATGTGATGAGCCCTCTGCTGCAGGTGTTCTTCGCGGATCACGTCCAGCACCGCCTGACCTGCCGCACACGAGACCGGGTTGCCGCCAAAGGTATTGAAGTAGCGCATGCTCCTGCCGAAGTGATCGACCACCTGGGAGCGCCCGACGATGCCGGCAATGGGCTGGCCATTGCCCATGGGCTTGCCGAGGGTGACGAGGTCCGGGCGCACGTCGTGCCTGGTAAACCCCCACATGTTAAGGCCGGTACGCGCAAAACCCGGCTGTACCTCATCGGCGATGTACAGCAGGCCTTCGGCCTGGGCCAGCGCCACACCCTCGGCGATACAGCCCGCCGGCCCTGGCAGCACGCCGTCGCTGGAGAAGATGCCATCCAGCAGGATTGCCGCCGGGCGGATGCCGTGCGCCTTGAGGTCGTCGATTGCGGCGCGCACGTCTGCGGCGAACATCGACGCCACGTTTTCGGCCCCCAGACGGTAAGCGTCAGGTGCGCGAACGGTGCGCACATGCGCCGGGAGCACCATGGCGCTGCCAAGCGATGGTGAAAGCTCGGCGATGTCTGCGGTGACGCCGTGGTAGGCGAACCGGGTGATGATGACGCCGGTGCCACCGGTGCAGTGCCTGGCGATACGCAGCGCCAGATCATTCGCCTCGCTCCCGGAGCAGGTGAACATGACGCGATCCAGGTCATCGGTGAAGGTACCGAGCAACTGCTCGGCATAGTCGAGAATGCCCTCCTGCAGGTAACGGGTGTGCGTGTTCAGCACCTGCGACTGCCGATGCATCGCCTCGACCACCCGGGGATGGCAGTGACCGATGGAGGCAACGTTGTTGTAGGCGTCCAGGTAGCGACGGCCCTGCTCGTCGAAGAGCCATACGCCCTCCCCTCGAACGGTGTGCAGCGGTCGCTCGTAGAACAGACGGTATGCCGGGCCCAGTAGCCGCTCGCGGCGCTCGATCAGGCGTCGCTGCGATGCCGAAAGCCGGGTGGCGTCGGCTGACGTGAAGCTGTTGATCATGCTCATGCTCGATTTGCTCGCAGGCAGGCCGAAGCAATTCGGTCTTCTGTTTCAGCGCGAGACAGCGCCGACAGTGCCTTCAGGTTTGCCCAGGCACGCTGGGTGTTTCGAAGGATGTACTGGCGATTGTCCGGATGCAGTTCGGCGCGCCAGGAGTTGATGCACAGGGCCAACGCCAGGCGCGTGGCCAGCAGCTCGGGCAGCAGCGCCAGCTCCTGCTGGTTCAGGGGGTTGCACTGGTGGTAGCCGACAATCACATCCAGGGCCGGCTCCAGTACATCGCCTACCTGCCCAAGGTGGTAGGAAGCGGCAACCGCGACCTCGTTGACCAGGGGCGCATGCACCATGTCACCGAAATCGAGGATGCTGCGCAGCACATCGGGGTTGTGGGCATCCACGATGATGTTGTGCGGGTTGGTGTCATTGTGAATGACCTGCTTGCGCAACCCGGGGATGCTGGGCACCACCACCGACGCATACTGCTCGAGGCTGCGCTGCACCAGGCTTCGTCCGGGGCCGGGTTCGATGTGCACCAGCAGCGGTCGAAGGTGCGCGGCGTGCTGCATGTCCCACAGCAGCGCATGCCCGGCGGCGGGGTGGGCAAACCCTTGCAGCGCCACGTCAAGCCGGGCGATGGACTGCCCGATGACCCGGCGAAACGTCGGTGTGGGGTGACTCACGCAGTGAAGGGGCATGCCGTCTTCGAAGGACAGCAGCCGCGCCAGCATGCGCTGCCCGTCGATCTCGACGAAGGTGGCGTACTGGCCCTCAAGCGAGGGGTGCACGCGCTGAACCGCCAGCCCGGGATCGCGAAGCTCGATTCTTCGCATCGCCTGGTTGTGGAAGTCGACCACATCGGGGTTTTCAAGCGGGTGGGAGAGCTTGAACAACCGGGATGAGCCGTCTTCGAGCATCACGCGGAAATTGAGGTCGCGCTCGCCGCCCAGTTTTTCGAGCGTGCCGGTCAAACCGAATTGCTGGCGCAGCACTGCACACGCCTGCGCATAGGTGACCTGTGCCGGAGCAGCTTCGAGCAGGCTGTCATCGACAGCCAGATTTTCAAGGGGCATGACTGGCATCCTTATACGGCCTTTGAATGGCGCCCCCGGTTTCAGGGGCGCCATGCATCACTTGTTGACCCAGGCGTTGAAGCGTTCCTCCAGGTCCTCACCGTGGTCGATCCAGAACTCGGCGTCGGTGGCACGGGCGTTTTTCAGGTTTTGCGGGGCGGTGGGCAGTTTTTCCCCCACGCGTTTGTCCAGCAGGTCCATCGCGCCGGTGTTGCTGGGCCCGTAGGGGATGGCCTCGACGAAGTTCTTCTGTTGCATGGGCTCGCTGGCGAACGCGATGAAGCGCTCGGCCAGTTCCTTTTTCGGCGCCCCTTTCACGATGGCCCAGTGATCGAGGTCGTAGAGGCTGCCATTCCATTGCATCGCGAACGACTGGCCTTCCTCCTGGGCAGAGGTGACACGGCCGTTGTAGGCGGAGGTCATGACCACGTCACCGGCGATCAGCCATTGCAGCGGCTGCGCGCCGGAGTCCCACCACTGGATGCTGGACTTGATTTCATCGAGCTTCTTGAACGCACGTTTGACACCCTCTTCAGTACCCAGCAGCGTGTAGAGGTCCTTGTTGTCTACCCCATCGGCGAGCAGCGCGAACTCCAGCGTGAACTTCGCGCCGCGGCGCAGGCCGCGCTTGCCGGGGTACTTCTTCAGGTCCCAGAAGTCGGCCCAGCCTTGCGGGCTGGAGGCGAGTTTGTTGGGGTCGTAGGTCAGCACGGTGGACCAGATGAAGATGCCGACACCACAGTCGCTGACGGCCGCAGGAATGAAGTCTTCCTTGTTGCCTATCCGGCTCCAGTCCAGCGGTTCGAACACCCCTTCGCTGCAACCACGGATGAGCTCGGGCGATTCGACCTCCACCACATCCCAGCTGGTTTTGCCGGTGTCGGCCATCACCTTGATCTTGGCCATTTCGCCGTTGTAGTCGTCGGCGGTGATGGCCACGCCGGTCTGGGCGGTGAAGGGTTTGTAGAACGCCTTCTCCTGCGCCTGGCGGTTGTTGCCGCCGAAGGACACCACGGTCAGCTTTTCAGCGGCATACAGCGGGCTTGCGATGGTTGCGATGGTTGCGATGGTTGCGAGCAAAAGTACAGCTGCGATTTTCTTATTCATGCGTCTCTCCAGGTCAGCTACGGGTCGTGGGCAGCTTTAAAGGGATGGCAGTTTTCTTGTAGTGGCAGCAATCGATCGAACGTGACGCTTCCCCGGTGGGGACGGGACGCATTAAAACACATAATAAATATGATGCATCATATTTTACGCTACACTTGCCCTCACCAATGAACAGGGAACCCGCCATGACCGATCAACGTACGCTGCTTCTCACCGGTGCCAGCCGGGGCATCGGCCACGCCACCGTGAAACATTTCAGTGCTGCGGGTTGGCGCGTGTTTACCGCCTCGAGGCAGGACCTGGGCGAAGGCTGCCCCTGGGCCGAAGGCATCGCCAACCACATTCACCTCGACCTGGGGAGCGTGGAGGACATACAGCGCAGGCTTCCGGAAATCCGGGAAAAACTCGGGGGGCGGCTGGATGCGTTGGTCAACAACGCCGGCGTTTCACCCAAAGGCCCGGATGGTGGGCGACTGGGGGTGCTGGAGTCCGACTACTCGACCTGGCTGAATGTGTTCAACGTGAACATCTTCTCGACGGCCCTACTGGCGCGGGGGTTGTTCGAGGAGCTCAAGGCGGCGAAAGGCTCGGTGATCAACGTCACCTCCATTGCCGGTTCGCGGGTGCACCCGTTCGCAGGGGTGGCGTATGCCTGCTCCAAAGCGGCGCTGTCGGCGCTGACGCGCGAGATGGCGCATGACTTCGGGCCCTATGGGGTTCGGGTGAACGCGATCGCCCCGGGGGAGATCGACACCTCCATCCTGTCCGCTGGCACCGAGCTGATCGTGGAGCGATCGATCCCGATGAAACGCATGGGCAAGCCCGAGGAAGTCGCGGCGTTGGTGCATTTTCTCTGCACGCAGGGCGCTTCGTACGTCAATGGCGCAGAAATCCATGTAAACGGTGGGCAACATGTTTGAGTTACTCGATAATCGCTGCCGGTAGCCTCCCCTCTCCCGCCGGGCCCGCGCCGCACACGAGTACGCGATGAATTATCCGATTGAGCACCTGAAACACTCCTACCTTGGCAGCGGTATCTATGGCCTGCTGCGCGAAGCCCTGATTACAGGGCGCTTCCAGCCTAACGACCGGCTGCGCATACGCGACCTTGCCGAACAGCTGGGTACGAGTGTCACACCAGTGCGGGACGCGATTCTTCAACTGGCAAAGGAGCAGGCGCTGGTTCTGAAGACACCGCGGGACATTCGTGTGCCGGTACTGACTTCCAAGCAGTACCTGGAGATCAGGAGCATCCGGCTCTCGCTCGAGGGGTTGGCGGCCGAAACAGCTGCATCGCTGGCGACCGAGGAGCAAGTGGCGCGGCTGCAAACCTGCATTCAGAACAACCTGCTGGCGATCAAGGACAATGACTTGAGGTCCGCGCTGACCTTCAACCACGAGTTTCACTTCAGGTTGGCGGAAATCGCCGATATGCCGGTGCTGGTCAGCCTGCTGGATGGGTTGTGGATGCGTACCGGGCCGCTGATTGCCCGGGCCTACGGCGGGTTCAACGAGCGCATGGCGATTGATCATCACTGGGATGTGCTGGAGGCGTTGAAGCAGCGCGATGGTGCGGCGGCTCGCCTGGCGATCTGCAGTGACATTCTGGATGGGAGCCAGAAGATGCTGGAGTATGTTCAGATGGAGCATGACTGAAGGGGCGTGGTGCTGGCGATAACTCGGCATGCGACAGGCCGCATGCTGCAAGTGGCGCCGCTGGCGTTCTGAAACCGATTCTCCCCCCCTGTTCCGGCGTCCTGCCGACCGAAAAAATTCCCCTCCCCGTGCAATTCGTCGCCTCGGCTCGCCGTGCTCGCCCGACTGGATTACTGTATATACAAACAGTACCCATATGGTGGCGGAAATGACCCAAGACATTGAAGACCTTGACGGCTTCGGAGCGCCCACTGAGCTGGAGATGTGGAAGCACCAGGTGGTGCTCATTACGAATGAGGCCGAATACCTGACCCGAGAGCTGGGCAAGGCGCGCAGGAACATTGCCAAGCTTGTGGCGATGAACCAGGGGCTGACGAAGGACCTGCACGACCTGCAACTGAAATCGACAGGGCGAGTGCTCCCCACGAGCTGCGCACTCAGTGGCAGCCCGGCACAGGAAATCGCGGAACTTCATAAAAACTCATAAGGCGTGTCGTCACCGTAAAACTTAGCGGAAAAGGCAGGAAACTTACACGGTGCACGACCCCATTAAAGTGAGAGCGAAACTTTTTTTGAACAAGAAATAAATTGTAACAATGACCTGTTGAAATATTTTAAATACCAGGAACCCAACCTTTATTGACCAAAAAATGTGAAGCCGTGCGTTTTTATAGCTGGATGGAAACCCAGTTCAATAAAACCTCACCCGATGGTAACGTATGCTTTCGCATTGCTCAGAATAATAAAAACATGAGCAAACTTGTTGGTTGAATAAAGGATTAACGAATGACTATCGAGCGAGAGATTTTCTCGGCCCTTATCGCGCAGAACGCATTCCAAGGTGAAAAGCCGAGCGTACAAAGCTACGCCCAGCTCGCCGTAGACAAGGGGTTCAGAGCGCTTACGTCAAGGCAGCAGGCGGTGGTGAGCCCCTTCCTGAAGAAACAATGCGAGGGGATGAGAAAACCAAACGAAAAACACAACAACTGCCAAAACACGATAGCCGGTCGTGATTTGGTTGCAGCGCTTGAAAAAGCAGAAAGTTACAAGGGATGGCGCTGCGAAAGCTGCCGGAGTGCATCTTAAAAGCCAGAAAGCACCGCAAAAAGAGTAGCCCTCCAGAAAAGCTGTAAAGTAAAAAACACTATTGCACTCGCTACTCCTGACTGTTATTGCAGCAGGCCGCCATGGCCTGCTCGCAAGTTTTTCTTTTTATGCCCTGATCAGCCCACCCGCCAATCGTCGTTCACTCGTCACGCACCTGAGCGCCTTGAAAAAATAGTGCACGAAACAGCCCGATTCTTTTGCGCGGCCAACTTTTTTTAGAGAGAAAAATAGTGCCTATCTACCAGGCAGCACTACTGGTTGTGCGCCGGGTCATCGCTTACAGTGAGGCCAGCATCCTCGACAGCGATGTTCGGTGCGGGCGGGCTGGCACTCGTAGCCAGACCAATTAGCGGGCCTACCAAGAGCTGGCGAGTGCTTCAATGACGACGCTGCCCGTCAGAGCATCAACGCTTCCGGTGCAGTTCGGGTGACCAGGCGCTGCTCAGGACGATAACCCCGAAGATCACCAGGTACAGCGGGTATCGACCGTGAACACCCGGTTGAGTCGATTAGGGGCAATGATCGATGGCCGCCCTTTGATTGCGCGCGGAGCTTTGTAGCCTCTTAGCGCCCTGATTTTGTAGGTGCGCATCAATCCGGCGACACGGTGCTTACCGCAGCTTTCTCCAGCCTCACGCAAGTCAGCAAACACCCGCCGTGCGCCATACACACCTCGGCTGGCTGCATAGGAGTCGCGGATCAGTCCTAACAGTCGACCATTCTCTTTTCACGATCAGATACAGGCTTAAGTAGCCATTGATAGAGCCCGGCACGAGCAACCTGCAAAACCCGGCACAGCGTAGCGACGCGTATTGATGCCGATGCTCGTTCATAAAGCGGTATTTCACTCGGATTCCCTGGCGAAGTACCGCGCTGCTTTTTTTATATGTCACGCTCTTCTTCCAAGCGCCGCATTTGGGCTCGCAGCAGTAAAATCTCGCTTTTGGCTTCGAGCAGTTCGCTGGCCTGTTTCTCGGTTTCGTCAGGCGTCACGGGTTTAACCCACTTGTAGAGGCTGTGGGTCTACACACCGAGGCGCTCGGCTGTTTCCGCAACGGAGTATCCGCGTTCAATGACTTGCCTGACTGCTTCGGCCTTGAATTCCGGCGTGAATCGTTGGGTACTCATAGACGTCCTCCTATGCTCAAAGCATAGGCTGGAGATGTCTACGGTGCCGGGGGCAGTCCATCCTGATTGCGTATCTCAGCACAATATTCGAGCGCGCAAGCCCCTGCCGTCAATCTACTAGCAGGTCGCACTCATGGGATTTAGTACTCAGCGCCCTTCACCTCCTGGTCGACCTTCGACGAATCCAAATGAGGTTTCGAGCCCTCAATTTTTTCTCGGCAGCTTGGATCGCTACCTCCCCAGTGGTAACTGATATTCATCAGGAAGAGCACCGTAATGCTGCACTATCGCATCCACATCCATGAAGTGCCCGCCGACAAAATCCGCAAACAAACCCGCCGCGTAATTGGACAGCTTCTGATCAACTCCCAAGATATCGAGGCTGGCCCTGAGTGCTACTGCCAACCAGAACTCGGCGGATTGATCACCACGCTCGTACACAAACAGGCGAAGACCATGGTTGAAAACATGCTCTTCATATTGCCCCAAAGGTGTGTAAGCAGGGGCCCGCGTTGCAGGCATGGCGAGCCGGTAAAAAGTACACACGATGTGCGAAATCAGCAGTTCGAGCAGCAACCATAATCGGGCGTCGTCCGAGAAAATCTGACGCCCGTGATTCTCAAAGATTTTGCTCAGGATCATACTGGACAATGGATTAGGGTTTCCCGCCAAACCCTTCAGCTCTGTCAGCATCAGCGGTCGCGGCAAAGTGTTCAGAGCGAAGAGCAGCAGGCCATGGCGACGCTCTTCGAAATCGAAGTCAGGCGTGTCGGTGACACTGAGCAAAATGGTGTTCACATTCGCTACCTTCCAGCCTTTCGAGTAATGCAGGCCGGCAAATGCGAAGTCCATGCAGAACCATGGAATCTCGTTAGCTGCCGATAACTGGATCGCCAGGTACACGGTGGCATCAATCCCGTCTTTGATGGAGTAAAGCTCCAACGCGGTATCATGCACAACCGGGTGTTTTACTACTGCTTCTTCCAGGATGCGCCTCATCCCGCGCAGGGTGTGACCATCGCGAGCCTGGACATCCGATGCTGTCGTTCTGAACAACCTGCCAGCGCCGTTGACGCCCATCATCAAGAAGCTTTCATGCGAGACATGTTCAACCCACCGCTGCAAGATCACCTTGGTTTCACCCGGCAGGACGAATGTGTAGCCCTTGTTCAGGAGCTTATCGACAATATTGGTCATCGTCAGGTAAGCGATTGAGTAGGCATCCAGCACAATCTCGCCGGGCTCAGCACTGCCCTCGTTTACCAACAACGATTTCGGTATGGTGCTGTCAGACCATGCGTTCAGCGCAGCCTTAATTGGATTGTCGCCCTGCTCTGCATGCGAGCGAATGAAGAGCGGAATGTCGTCATTCAGACTCTCCTTACGAGGAGAACGGTTAACCCTCAGCTTTTGCTCCAGATACGTAACAAAGTCCGCCGGATCCTTAGGTAGCTGGAGAATGGCGAAAACGTCGCTCCCGTCGTTTTGCAAATGCCTTAGCTGTGAAGCAAGGCGAATGCACGCCACGTAAGGGGGCACGCGGGATAAAAGCTTGTACTCCACGACACCCAGCAGCGCCGCCTGGTTGACCTCCAGCGAAACCAGGAGGTTACCAAGCTGAGAATCCCTGATTAGCACATGCTGTCCCTTCGCCTCACCCTCCTCGACGATCAACCGAATTTGTGGTTTTCCATCTTGTTCGAACTCAATACCCTCAAGGCAACCCGAAACGACACTCGACACGTTGAAGCCTGCCTGCCGGCGCCACGCACTTCCAAAATGGAAATTTACCAACATGACAGCCCTGCCGGACGGATCTTCCAAGAACCATCGCACCAAGCGAGGCTCCGCGCGCTTGAAGTTTCCAGCGGAGGTAAGAAAACGCATCGCCACCATGGATTCGTGTGAGTAATCCTCCAGGATTTCATCGGGAATGCCATCATGGAATTGCCGCTGCTCATCGAGGTTGTGATAGCGCTCACGCAGCTCACATCCGCGCAACCAGCAGCTGAGGTTGTGTGGAGCTATCTGGATCATCTGGTCACTTAGCTCCAGAGCGCGCTCTACATCTCCCAGCGCCTCTTCCTTTAGCGAAAGGAAATGCATCAATGAAAGCGATCGCTCACCCCCGGGAATCCGAGCAATGAGGGTATCAAACGACTGATACTGCTGGGTTTCGAGCAGGCATCTCAGGTGGAGCAGCACGAACGGCGACGGCCAAAGCTCACCATCTGGCAACACTGCAGACGTCAGCGTGAGCGCCTTTTGAGGGATCTCCGCCTCATACAGGTTTTCAGCCACTTCTAAAACGATCCAAGCAGACAGCTCGCTCTGGATACGCTGACCAAACAGACCAATAAACTCATCGACCTTTCCCTCCAACTCATAACGCTCAACCAAGTCGTTGGTATGAACGACAAGCTGAGAATGAGCCAGAAGCATCACCATCGCAGTATCAATATCGCCCGCGTCGGCAATGATCGCCTCAGTAGTAAGCCAGCGCCTGAGTTCATCCGGCTTCGCGAATCGGGTGAAAAAAACGGCATCCAAGAGCTGGACAGCGTCGCTGGCCAGAAATGCTTGGCACCAAGCGATTCGTGCATCCTGTGCACCTTGGGCAGCAGTCACCGACTGCATGGACTCAGAAAGGCCTGAGTGGTCTCCCTGGGTTGATCGAATGCGCGCAGCCACTTCTGGGTATGACGCCTCCATGTGGTCTACGTACTTCGCACAGACATTCAAAAGCCTGATAGGCAGTGAGGTCTGAAAGTAATCGAGGATCGGGCCAGCCATATCGTAGAGCCTGGCATCACTGCCATTCGACTGCTCGATCAGCTCCGCGACCTCCGCCACCAACTCGTCGATCGAGTGCTTGAGCTGTGGATCAGTCAACCAGTAGGAGCGCTCCTTGACTGCGGGATTCAGGCGCAGCGCCTTCGTGATCAGCAGCAGAACCCTTGAGTTGTCCGATGGGTAAAGGTCATGAAGACGGACAGCTGCAGGTGATGCGATATCCAGGGCTTCCAGACGGCAGGCACCATCGACGATACCAGTGAGCTCGCCTTCGCTCAGAATCAGTTTTTTGCTCGCTGCAAGTAAGACATCCACTGTTGCGTAGTAGCGGTAGAAGGCTTCGCGGGCGTACGGGCCAGGATTGGTGGTCTCGTCATAGAGCTCCTTGGCTGACTCTTCGGAGTCTGTCTTTCGCGAAAATTTCAGGAGCGCTGCGATGCAGTGGTCTTTGACGATTGCGTCCTGAGTCGTAGCGGTGACCCGTGTAACGGCGTTCAGGGCTTCCTGCGTGCCTTCGGGCTCGACCAAGTCTCCATAGAGCGCGATGACATCCAGCAGCGCAGAGACTTCCGAATTGCCGTGTTCGGTCGCCTTCATTGTTTCGAGCCGCACCTTAGCGGAAACAATGTTCTTCTTTCGGACATCGGCCAGAAGGAGATCGATGGCCTTGCGCAGATGGGAAGGTGCCAGCGCCTGGATGACGATGTCGAGCTTGTGCTGGACGTTGTCGCCCGTCCCGGTGTGGTGCTGATTAATTGTGCTCACGGTGCCACCCTGAACCATAACGTCGCACCCTACCCTTTGTACGAGATCTTGTTACCCGCGACGTTGTCGCCGCTCCCGTTGTGGGTTTGGTTGACAGTAGTGATCGTGGACGGCGCAACTGTCGCCACGTGGGCGTTGATCTGGCGGATCAGGGCGTCGAGTTCGGGGGACTTATCGATGCGGCGCTCGATGGCGATTGGGCTGTGTTCATCCGTGATTTCGAGCTTGGCCAGTTGCTCAGCCAGTTGCTCGGCTACGGCATCCTCGGTGATCCAACGGCTAAGACCCTCCTTGACCTTGTCTTTGGTGATCAGAAAGCCATGTTTGACGATGTCGTAGGCAGCGTTAGAGATGATTGCGGTGGTGATGAAGTCCATAGCTGCATTTCCTTGCATTGCGGTCGAGGTCAATTTACGGCAGGGCAAAAATGCCGTCGGTGGGAGAGGAAACCTGGTTGGCGATGAGGCGGCCTGGCGTCTCAATTTTGCACCTGATCAAGCCTGATCAGGCTATGAGCCGTGCTTTGCATAAGAGCTTACAGACCTGGCATGAAGCCAAATTGTAACCGATAGCCTAACGATAGCTAAGTGCCACCAACTGACCGATACTATAACCAATCGCGCGCCTCCTCCGGCTTCTGGTGGCTGGGTAGTTCGGATGCTGGCGATTGGCCTCAAGGAGCGTAGGCGGTTTGGTAGGACTTTCTGGGCGAACGGATGAGTGGGTTGACAGGGAGGTTGGTTTGCCGCGGAGCTTTGAGCCTGGGGAGCCAGAGTAAAATGCAAGTCATGAGCGGAGTGCGGGCCCTTGGGTTTGCACGTTCTGATTCGTGCCAAGATTGCCAACCTCATCACCTTTGAATTTCCGCTCATTGCTCCATCGACTGCGCTGCCTTATCGGTCACTTTTTGATGCAACGCTACAACTGGCAGCGACCGCATCAGCTGAACAGCGGGCTGACGCCCGCTGTTGCTGAGGAAAAACTTAACGCAGTGTCCGGGATTAGTTGACCACTACAAGCGTGACATCGTCCCGAAGAAGGCGGCCCGCACCCAGAAAGACAACCTGGCCGAGATACGTCAGTTGCGCAATTACTTCGAGAAGGCGCCAATCGACGGAATCACGCCTGCGCATGTGGCGAAGTATCGCGATGCTAGGACTGCGCCGGTCAGGGCGAACCGCGAGATCGCCACCCTGTCGCACATTTTCAACATCGCCCGGGAATGGGGCCTCACCACCAACGAGAACCCGTGCCAGGGCGTGCGCAAGAACAAGGAGGTACCGCGAGACTTCTATGCCAATGACGAGATCTGGAACGCGGTCTATGCGAAAGCGGTGGGTGAACTGAAGGACGCCATGGACTTGGCGTATCTGACGGGCCAGCGTCCGGCGGACGTTCTTGTGATGAGGCGGGACGACATCGAGGGCAATGCCCTGGGTGTGAAGCATAAGAAGACCCATAAGAAGCTGCGGATCATGCTGGAAGTGGATGGCGCGGAGAGCAGCCTGGGCGCCCTGATCAGGAAGATTCTGGCGCGCAACGCTTCGCATGGGTCGCCATACCTGCTGCTGACCGACAACGGCAAACGGGTGACGGCAGCGATGCTGCGTCACCGCTGGGACGACGCCCGGGAGGAGGCGGTGAAAGAAGCAGTCTCCGCCGGTGACCAGGTCCTGGCTGGAAAGATCAGACAGTTCCAGTTCCGCGACATTCGCCCGAAGGCGGCTTCCGAGATCACCGATGTCGACCACGCCAGCCTGCTGCTAGGCCACACCAAGGGCGACATTACCGAGCGGGTTTATCGTCGAATTGGAGCCTTGGCGAAACCCACCAAGTAGCAAAGTATTGTCAGCGCTGACAAATCAAACCATTCCCAAGGGTGTTCCCATGAGTAGTTTTTCTATGCCCCAAAAACGCAAAAAGCCCTGACTAATCAGGGCTTTGAAGATGGCGGAAGCGTAGAGATTCGAACTCTAGGATAGTTGCCCATCGACGGTTTTCAAGACCGATAGACAAATGCCCGCCCGCCGTGGCTTGCAACAGATTTTCGGTTCCAAAACTAAAGCCCAACAGCACCTCTGCAGGCCGCATGCTGCAAGGGGTGCCGATGGAGTTTTGGAACCGATTTTCACCCCTCCTCCGGCGTCCTGCCGACAGAAAAAATCCCCCTCCCCGTGCAATTCGTCGCCTTGATTCGCCGCGCCAGCCCGACTGCATTACTGTATATACAGACAGTATTCGCAAGGTGATGAAAATGACCCAGGAAATTGAAGACTTTGACGGCTTCGGAGCGCCAACTGAGCTGGAGATGTGGAAGCACCAGGTGGTGCTCATGACGAATGAGGCCGAATACCTGACCCGAGAGCTGAGTAAGGCGCGCAGAAATATCGCCAAGCTTGTGGCAATGAACGAGGGGCTAACGAAGGACCTGCACGACTTACAGCTGAAATCTACCGGGCGAGTGCTCCCAGCGAGCTGCGCACTCAGTGGCGAGTTGCCGCCGGGCCTCCAAGCACAGCCTGCTGATACTCACTGACAGCCTGCATCAGCGCCTCGGCCTCAAGCCGCAAGCGGTCGACCTCTTCTGCCGCGGTAAGCGAATCTCGCGCCTCGTGGTAGCGCCGCACCGCATCCATCGCTTGCTGCATCAGCGGCTCACCCGCCGCCATCTTCTCCTGCAAGTCGTCCATGCTGCCCTCCGATTTCGGTCAGGGCAGTATAGGCCTGTTCGCAGGTTGCTCCCCTTCCCCGGCTTTGATCAGCATCTGTCGCCAGGTCTCCCGCTCTTTCATCAGCGCGCTTGAGCACGTCGGCAAGCACCAGGGCGACGCGGGAAGCTGCCGCGCTTGCTGCGGCAGTGCAGGAATGGCCGCTGGCCGCACTTGCGGCACGGCCGGCTGCTCGATCGACTTCGTCCCGCAGGCTGAGATCAGCGCGAGCAGCGGCAGCATCAGCCACCGCACGGTCAATGGTTTTCTGTCCATCCTGAATCGCCTTGTTCATCTGTTGTTGGTGGGCCTGCTCCTTGGTTCGCTCTGCAGCCTCGGCCAGCGCCCAGGCCTGCTTGTCGCCGGCATCGCGCGCAGCCCACCTGCCCTGCCACTCACTATCCTTGGTCGTGCGCCCGTGGTCGTAGGCACCCCAGTACGACGCCAGCAACAGCAGCATGGCCGTAGCGCGCCAGACCCAGCCGTTCACGCCAGCCTCCCGCCGGCCGCGATGTAGTGCGCCAGCAGGTCATCAAGCTTGCGCTCATGCTGCCCGTACCCGGCGCCTGGCAGGCTGGCCCAGATATTCCGGCACTTCGTGATTGCGGCCGGGATACGGCCGGCGTGCACCTCCGCCAGGGCGCCGCGCTCCTTGACCAGGTGCAGGGCCAGCCTGTCTTGGCTGGTGGGCCCGAAGTCAGGCAGCTTGAGCAGGTCGCGGTAGTGCGGCCAGTAGCGCTGGAGCTGCTGGTACCGGCCAGCGGCCGTGGACTTCAGGCCCTTGTTGTTCACTGTCACCAGCACGCCAGGGTGAGTGCTGTAGCTCTTGAACGTGTTCGGGCTATCGATGCCGCCAACAACCACGTCATAACCATCGTCGCGGGTGTGCTTGCTAGTCGAGGTGCCTTCGGACCAGGCCAGCATATCGAGGAAAGCGAGCGCGTTCTTGCTGCCCGCCAGGGAGTCGGAAATTCGAGCCATGCGTTTCTCCAGGCAATAAAAAACCCGCCGCGGCGGGTATCGGTTCTCATCTGTGATCAGGCCGGCGGCGCGGGCCAGTCGATGTCAGTCGGGTAACCTGGCTGCTCAGGCAGACGGCTCAGCGCGACCCGGTATTTCTT
>NZ_DLNW01000019.1:0-528 GCF_002478435.1 Pseudomonas sp. UBA7500
GCGCCAGTGCCGGTCGAGGTTGAACTCGGCCAGGGTGGCGCGGCTGCCCGACAGCTCGAACAGCTTCTCGCTGGCCTGCAGGGCAATCTCGGTGGTCAGCACCTTGGCTTCGGCCACGGCAATCGAGGCACGTGCGGCAGCGGCGGCATCGATGGGCGCGGCGTTGACCTCGTCGAGCACGCGCGCGGCGCGGCCGAGCAGCGCCTGGGCGGCATGCAGTTCGAGGGTCAGGCGGCCGATGTCGGCAATCACATAGGGGTCGTCACTGGCGCGATCGACCTTGGCGTCGACCCACGGCCGCGCGCGTTCGCGCACGAAGCTGATCGCATCGGCCACTGCGGCCTCGGCGATGCCGGCGTCGATGGCGGCNNTGCCGCTGGCGGTGGTGCGCTGACCGAAGCCGGACCAGTCGTCGACGATACGCAGGCCCGGGCTGCCACGGCGCACGAAGGCCATGACCTGGCGCCCGTCGTCGTTCAGCGCCTTGACTGCCACCCAGTGGGCGAACAGCGCGCCGGTGGAATAGAA
>NZ_DLNW01000019.1:546-2356 GCF_002478435.1 Pseudomonas sp. UBA7500
TCGCCCTGGCGCAAGGCGCGGGCCTTGAGTTCGAGGGTGTTCTTGCTGCCGCGCTCGGGGCCGGCATTGCCGATGCGCCAGCCGTCGAGCACCGACTTGAACAGCAGGTGCTTCTGGCGTTCGTTGCCGGTGTTCTTGACCTGCTGGAGGATGCCGAACTGGTTCTGCGGGATCTGCCCCAGGGCCGGGTCGGCCGCACTGATGATGCGGAACACCTCGGCGATGGTGGCGAAGGAAACGTCCGGCCCGCCGTGCTCGCGCGGGATGCTGATGCTGCCCAGGCCGCTGCGGGTGAACTGCTCGATCTCGGCCCACGGCAGCTTGCGCTGCTGGTCGCGCCGGGCGGCCTGCAGGCGCGCGGCGGCGGCCAGTTCATGGGCGGCCTCCAGGGCCTCTGCGTCATTGCGCAGGACCTTGGCCGGCAGCAGTAATGGGGCGTTGTCCAGATCGCTGTGGACTGCGTCGTGTACCAAGCTGGACATCAGTACCGCTCCTTGGCTGCACTCAATGCCCTGGCGTTGCGCACTGGGGTGATTGTGTTCCTGACCATACCTACCTCACGTATTGGAAACGTCGCCGTGATCGATATGGGCGACAGAAATGCGCTGGTCCGGTGGTCCGGTCTATATACCCTAAGCGTGTATAAAAATTAAATAAACTAACCTTTAGGAATATGCATAGAAGTGCCTCCGCGGCCCTTGGCCGAACACCCGCAGGCGCACGGCCGGGGCCCACTGCGAGCAGTTGCCGACCTTGTCCAGAATGCAGTAGCTGGCGTCCAGGTGCTCGTCGTTGCCGGCTTCCAGCAGCACTTGGGGCGGGATCAGGCCCTGTATCGGGCCGCCGATACCGTCGCTGGGCAGTGGCGCCAGGTCGATGCGCAGGTCGGCCCAGCGCAGGGTGATCGCATCGCCTTCGGCCATGTGCCGGTACGGCGCGATGTTGAACGGTACACCCTGCCCGCAGCGGCTCAGATCCAGCCCTTGGCGCAGCAGCCGGCCAGGCAGGTGCAAGGGCGTCAGGTGCGGGTTCTCCGGGGTGGTCACGTAGCCGCCGGGGCAGTTCAGCTTGACCGCTACCTGCAATGGCGCGGAGCGTCGCGGGTGCTGGCCGGGCTGGAGCAGGCGGTAGTGCAGGGTGTTGAGCCCCGGGTAGAGCATCTGCCTGGGCACGGCGAGGGCGATCGAGGTGCCGGGCTCGCCGGCGCGCAGTAGATGCGCGGCCACGTAGCGGTTGCCCCAGAACAGCTCCAGCAGGTCGCCGGCCTGCAGGGTCGGTGCGGTCTGGATGCTGGCTTGCAGGTGGCTGGCGGTGTGCACGCCAATGCCATGGGGCGCGATATGGAGCAGGGCGGGGGGCGGCAGTTCAGATCCTTTGGCTGCGCGGTGCATGGTCCGTTTCCTTGTGCGGGTGGTGGCACGAGGCTTTGGTTATTGGCTGGATCGGCAGGTGAGTCAAGGTGCCCGATGGCCGTGACCGGGCAGTCGGCAGTGCTTCAGAGCGGTCCTACCCGAAGCGGCATGGGGGCTGTGGATAAACTCGGATTTGTCTGTGCTCGGGCGGTGCATCCGGGTCAGTGGGCGTGGCCCTGCGCGCCGAGAAACTTGCCCAGAAACTGGCGTGTGCGTTCTTCCTTCGGCGCGGCGAACAGGGCCTTGGCCTCGCCCTGTTCGACGATCACGCCCTTGTCGAAAAAGATCACCCGGTTGGCCACGTCGCGGGCGAAGTTCATTTCGTGGGTGACGATGATCATGGTGCGGTTTTCCTGGGCCAGGCCGCGAATGGTCGCCAGCACCTCGCCCACCAGCTC
>NZ_DLNW01000019.1:2396-71526 GCF_002478435.1 Pseudomonas sp. UBA7500
CCAGGCCGACCTTGGCCAGCAGCGCACGGCCCAGGGCCAGGGCCTTTTCGCGGGGGGCCTTCTTGACCACCAGCGGCCCCTCGATGACGTTCTCCAGGGCGGTGCGGTGCGGGAACAGGTTGAAGTTCTGGAACACGAAACCGACCTGCTGGCGCAGGTGGCGAATCAACGTGGCCTGCTTGGCCAGCGGGCGGTCGCCGTCGATCTCGATGTCGGCCACACGAATGCGTCCGCTGCTGGGGGTCTCCAGCAGGTTCAGGCAGCGCAGGAAGGTGGTCTTGCCCGAGCCGCTGGGGCCGATGATGGCGATCACTTCACCGGCCTCGACCGTCAGGCTGATGTCGTCGAGCACGGTCAGGCCGTTGAACTGCTTGCTCAGGCGGGTGACTTCGATCATGCCTCAGGGCTCCAGGTCATGGCGGTTGACCCGCGCTTCCAGACGGTTCTGCAGGTGGGCCAGCGCGCTGGCCAGCACCCAGTAGATCAGGGCGGCGGCCAGGTACATGGTGAAGATCTCGAAGGTGCGTGCGGTAATCAGCTGGGCCTGGCGGAACAGCTCCGGCACCTGGATGGTGGCGGCCAGCGCGGTGTCCTTGACCAGCGAGATGAAACTGTTGCCCAGCGGCGGCAGGGCGGTGCGCGCGGCCTGCGGCAGGATCGCGCGGCGCATCGCCTGGCCGCGGGTCATGCCGATGCTGGCGGCGGCCTCCCACTGGCCGCGGTCGATGGAGCTGATCGCGGCGCGCAGGATTTCACAGGCATAGGCGGCCATGTTCAGCGAAAACCCGATCAGCGCCGCAGGCAGCGGGTCCAGCTCGATGCCCAGCTGCGGCAGGCCGTAATAGATCATGAACAGCTGCACCAGCAGCGGCGTGCCGCGAAAGAACGATACATAGACCCGTGCCGTCCAGCTCAGCAGCTTGATCGCAGACAGGCGCATCAGCGCCAGGCCGAAGCCGATCAACAGGCCGAAGAACATCCCGCCCAGGCTCAGGAACACCGTGAAGTAGGCGCCCTTGAGCAGAAAGGGCGCGCTGTCCAGGGCCAGCTGCAGGCTCTCTTCGATCATTGCGTCACGTCAGCACTGAAATACTTCTCGGAAAGCTTTTTCAGCGTGCCGTCGGCGCGCAGTTTGTCGAGGGCCTTGTTGATCGCGTCGAGCAGTTCCGGCTCGCCCTTGCGCAGGGCCACGCCGGCTTCCTGGCGCGAGAAGGCGTCGCCGGCGGCGATGGTGTCCTTGGCTTTTCTGGCGTATTCCAGTGCCGCCAGGCGGTCGATCAGGATGGCGTCGATGCGGCCCACGCGCAGGTCCTGGAACTTGCTCGGGTCATCGTCGTAGGTCTTGATGATGGCCTTGGGCACGTTGTCCTTGAGCCATTGCTCGTAGTTGGTGCCCAGGCCCACGCCCACCTTCTTGCCGGCCAGGTCCTGGGCGGTCTTGATGGTGTCCTTGTTCTTGGTCAGCACCAGGGCCTGGATGCCGGAAACGGTGTAGGGCTCGGAGAAGTCGTATTTCTTCTTGCGCTCGTCGGAGATGGTCACCTGGTTGACCACGATGTCCAGACGCTTGGATTCAAGGGCGGCGAGGATGCCGTCCCACTTGGTCGGCTGCAGCCTGGCCTTGACCCCCAGCTCCTTGGCCAGGGCCTCGGACAGCTCGACCTCGAAGCCGGTCAGCTTGCCGTCGGTGTCGACGAAGCTGAATGGCGGGTAGGTACCCTCCAGGCCGACACTGATGCTGCCGCTGTCCTTGATCTTCTGCAATTGCTCGCCGGCGACCGCCTGGCCAAGCAGGCCCAGGCCAAGTACCAGGGCAGCCCCTGTGCCCAGCAACTGTTTACCGAATACGGAAATCGTCATGACTGGCCCCGCTGATATCAATTAAGCCGTTATTGGTTGACTGCTCCAGACCTCAGGGTAGGCGAATAATGCAGGAGCCCCACCGGTATGCAGAAAAATCAGCGGGCCGTCGTCGAAACGCTGGCGCGCGATGCCGTCGAGCAGCCCGGCCATGGCCTTGCCGGTGTACACCGGGTCCAGCAGCAGGCCCTCGTGGCTGGCCAGCAGGCGGATGGCGGCCAGGGTGCCGGCATTCGGTTCGCCGTAGCGCGGCGCGAAGTACTCGTCCCACAGTTCGACCTTGAAGGCGTCAGGCAGGTCGATACCCAGCAGCTCGGCGGTGCGTTCGGCCAGGCCCTGCACCTTGGGACGCTGGGCCTCGTCGCTGCGCGACACGGTCACGCCGATCAGCGGCAGTTGCGGCAGCGCTTGGGCCAGCGCCAGGCCCAGGCCGCTGTGGGTGCCCGCACTGCCGGAGGCCAGCACCACCCCGGCGAAGGTCTGCCCGCTGCGGGTGATCTGCTCGGCCAGCTCCAGCCCGGCGCGCACATAGCCCAGGGCGCCACGCGCATTGGAACCGCCAATCGGCACGATGTAGGGCTTGCGTCCGCTGGCATGCAGGCGCACGGCCAGCGCCTGCAACTGGTCATCGGCATCGTCGAGGTTATCCACAAGCTCGACCCTGGCGTCGAACAGCTCCAGCAGCAGGCGGTTGCCGTTGTGCTGGTAGGCGGGGGAATCGGTGCCGATGGGGTTTTCCAGCAGGGCCACGCAGCCCAGGCCCAGTTGCGCGGCCAGTGCTGCGGTCTGGCGCACGTGGTTGGACTGGATGGCGCCGGCGGTGATCAGCGTATCGGCACCGCTGGCCAGCGCGTCGGCGGCCAGGTACTCGAGCTTGCGCAGCTTGTTGCCGCCCAGGGCCAGCGGGGTGAGGTCGTCGCGCTTGATGTAGATGTCGCGCCCGGCCCAGGCCGACAGGCGTTCGAGCCGGTGCAGCGGGGTGGGTGCATCGAGCAAGGGCAGGCGTTTGAAGCGTTCGAGCTGGTGTTCGATCATGGCATCGGGCTGACTGGGGAAACTTCGACTATAGGCAGCCGTGGGCGTCTCTTCCACTGGGCCGGCTTATGCCGGATTTATAGCCAAAGTGCATAAAGGGATATTTTTTCCGCCGTGGCCATTTGCCGTAAAGTGATCCGCAACAAGGCGGCCACCCCCTCCACAAGCCGCCGCCGCGTCAGGAGAGACAACCGTGAGCGACAACGCGCAAACAGGCCATTGGCAGTTGCAAACCCTCGTCAGCCAGCTGCGTTCAGCCCGTGACCAATGGCGCAGCCGCAATGGCCGCAGCAGTGGCGAGCAGGGCGGGCGCGAGCTGCCCTCGCGCGAGGCGATGCGCCAGATTCTCGAGCAGCTGTGCGGCGCGCTGTTCCCCATGCGCCTGGGCCCGGTGGACCTGCGCGAAGAGAGCGAAGACTTCTATGTGGGCAACACCCTGGACGCGGCGCTGACCGCATTGCTGGCCCAGGCGCGCCTTGAGCTGCGCTACGCCGCGCGCCAGGGCAAGGCCGAGTCGCTGGAGATTGACGCCCAGGCACTGCGCCTGATCCAGGATTTCGCCGCCGCCCTGCCGGGCCTGCGCACGTTGCTCGATACCGATGTACTGGCGGCCTATCACGGCGACCCGGCGGCGCGCAGCGTGGACGAGGTGCTGCTGTGCTACCCCGGCGTGCTGGCAGTGATCCACCACCGCCTGGCGCATCACCTGTACCGCGCCGGGCTGCCGCTGCTGGCGCGCATCAGTTCGGAGCTGGCGCATTCGGCCACCGGCATCGACATTCACCCCGGCGCGCAGATCGGCCCGAGCTTCTTCATCGACCATGGCACCGGTGTGGTGATCGGCGAGACGGCGATCATTGGCGAGCGGGTGCGTATCTACCAGGCGGTGACCCTGGGCGCCAAGCGGTTCCCGGCGGACGAGTCGGGGCAGTTGCAGAAGGGCCAGCCGCGCCACCCGATCGTCGAGGACGACGTGGTGATTTACGCCGGCGCGACTATTCTGGGGCGTATCACCATCGGCAAGGGCTCGACCATCGGCGGCAATGTGTGGCTGACCCGCAGTGTGGCGGCAGGCAGCAACCTGACCCAGGCCAATCTGCAGCATGATGATGGGACGCAGAAGTAGATCTTCAGTGTTTTTGAAGGCCTCATCGCGGGCCGAGCCCGCTCCCACAACGATCACCGCTGTTGTTGTGGGAGCGGGCTTGACCCGCGATGGGTCGCACCGTAACCCCCATCCATGTTTAACTTGAACGCTCGTTCAACTTAAACGGTGGTCCGCTGCCGGTGTTCAACAGGAGGAAACCCTTTGCTGAACCCGTACAACTCAACCCTCACACACCCCCGCGAGGTGCACACGCAATGAGTGCACCGTCTTCGAATACCCCCAGCACTATCCGCATGAACCCCCCGGTGTTCTATTTTGCCGCCAGCTTCATCCTGCTGTTCGGCCTGGCCGTGATCAGCAACCCGCAGGTGGCCGGTGAATGGCTGCTGGCGGCGCAGAACTGGGCCGCCAACACCGTGGGCTGGTACTACATGCTGGCGATGACCCTGTACCTGGTCTTCGTGGTGGTCACCGCCTTGTCCGGCTACGGCAAGATCAAGCTCGGTGCCGACCACGACGAACCCGAGTTCAGCTACCTGTCGTGGGCCGGCATGCTGTTCGCCGCCGGCATCAGCATCACGCTGTTCTTCTTCTGCGTCTCCGAACCCCTGACCCACCTGCTGCAGCCGCCCCAGGGCGAAGCCGGCACCGCCGAGGCCGGGCGCCAGGCGATGCAGCTGCTGTTTCTGCACTGGGGCCTGCATGGCTGGGGCGTGTTCGCCTTCGTGGGCATGGCGCTGGCCTACTTCGCCTACCGCCACAACCTGCCGCTGGCGCTGCGTTCGGCGCTGTACCCGCTGATCGGCAAGCGCATCAACGGCCCCATCGGCTACGCGGTGGACGGCTTCGGCATCATCGCCACGGTGTTCGGCCTGGGCGCCGACATGGGCTTTGGCGTGCTGCACCTGAACTCGGGCCTGGACTACCTGTTCGGCATCCCGCACACCCAGTGGGTGCAGGTGATCCTGATCAGCCTGATGATGGGGGCCGCGGTGGTGGTGGCCATCGCCGGGGTCGACAAGGGCGTGCGGGTGATGTCCGACATCAACATGGTGCTGGCCTGCGCACTGCTGCTGTTCGTACTGTTCGCCGGGCCTACCCAGCACCTGTTCAACACCCTGATCCAGAACCTGGGCGACTACCTGGGCGCGCTGCCGCGCAAGAGTTTCGACGTGTACGCCTACAACGAACCGAGCGACTGGCTGGGCGGCTGGACGGTGTTCTACTGGGCCTGGTGGATTGCCTGGGCGCCGTTCGTCGGGTTGTTCATCGCACGGATTTCCCGCGGGCGCACCATCCGCGAGTTCGTGTTCGGCGTGCTGCTGATTCCGCTGGGCTTCACCCTGGCGTGGATGTCCATCTTCGGTAACAGCGCGATCCTGCAGGTGCTCAATGGCGCTACGGCGCTGGGGCAGTCGGCGCTGGAAAACCCCTCGATGAGCCTGTACCTGCTGCTGGAAACCTACCCGTGGAGCAAGGTGGTGATCGCGGTCACGGTGTTCATCAGCTTCGTGTTCTTCGTCACTTCGGCCGACTCGGGCACGGTGGTGCTCTCGACCCTGTCGGCCCGTGACGGCAGCCCGGACGAGGACGGCCCCAACTGGCTGCGGGTGTTCTGGGGTGCGATGACGGCGCTGGTGACCAGCGGGCTGCTGTTTGCCGGCAGCATCGACTCGCTCAAGTCGGCGGTGGTGCTGACCTCGCTGCCGTTCTCGGTGATCCTGCTGGCGATGATGTGGGGCCTGCACAAGGCGTTCTACCTGGAGTCGCAGCGTCAGATCGCGCAGATGCACTCGCTGGCACCGTTCGCCAACTCGCGGCGTGGGCGTGGCGGCTGGCGGCATCGCCTGAGCCAGGCGGTGCACTTCCCCTCGCGGGACGAGGTGTACCGGTTCATGGATGATGTGGTGCGCCCGGCGATTGCCGAGGTGACCGACGTGTTTGCCGAGAAGGGCCTGAATGTCATCACCCAGGAAGACCCGAGCCACGACAACGTGAGCCTGAAGATCGGCCATGGCGAAGAGCAGCCGTTCATCTACCAGGTGCAGATGCGCGGGTACTTCACGCCATCGTTCGCACTGGCAGGGCTGGGCACGCAGGAGTTGAAGAACCGGCGCTACTACCGCGCCGAGGTGCACCTGAGCGAAGGCAGCCAGGATTACGACCTGGTGGGCTACAGCAAGGAGCAGATCATCAACGACATCCTCGACCAGTACGAGCGTCACCTGCAGTTTTTGCACATGGTGCGTTAGGGCTGCCGGCTCCTTCGCCGGCACGGCCGGCTCCTACAGGAGCCGGATTTGCCGGCGAATGCCTCCCTCTTGCCAGCTACGCCCAACGGGGTATTTTCATACCTTGATTCGTACCACGTAGTACGTAATCAATGGCCGCGGCGCACCGCCTCAAAACGGCTTGTCGCCCAGAATAGTCGCCCGATGCATTACCCGCCGCTGCGGTCGGTAATCGTCCACCGCGTAATGCTGCGTTACGCGGTTGTCCCAGAACGCCACGTCGTTTTCCTGCCAACGCCAGCGGATGGTGAACTCCGGGCGCGTGGCGTGGGCGAACAGCAGTTTCAGGATCGCCTCGCTCTCGGCCTCGCCCAGTTCGTTGATGCGGGTAGTGAAGCCTTCGCTCACGAACAGCGATTTGCGCCCGCTCACCGGGTGCGTGCGGATCACCGGGTGCGACAGCGGCGGGTTGTTGCGCCGCGCCGCTTCCCAGCGCGCCAGGTCTTCGGCGGTGTTGCCAAAGCGCTCCAGCGGAAACGACTTGGTGAAGTCGTGGGTGGCGGTCAGCCCGTCGAGCAGCTGGCGCAGCGGCGCTGACAGTGCCTCATAGGCGGCAATGCCGCTGGCCCACAGGGTGTCGCCACCATAGGCCGGCAACTGCTTGGCGCTGAGCACCGCACCCAGCGCTGGGGTGGGCAGAAAGGTCACGTCGGTATGCCAGATGGCGTTGTCGCGTACATCGGTGACGGCCGTGTCGAGCACCAGCACCTGTGGCGTTTCGGGCACGTTGGGGTAGATGGGGTGAATGTGCAGATCGCCGAAACGCGCGGCAAAACTGGCCTGCTGCTGCGGGGTCAGCGGCTGCTCGCGAAAGAACAGCACCTGGTGCTGGAGCAGCGCCTGCTCCACGGCGTCGCGGTGTTCACGGCTGATCTCGCGGGTCAGGTCGATGCCGCTGATCTGGGCGCCGAGCGCGGGGCTCAGCGGGGTAATGGTCAGGCTCATGTCGGTCTCTTTGTGCAAGTCTCAATGGCTCTGGCCATGCCAGGGCACCAGCTTGCGCTGCAGGGCGCGCAAGCTCATTTCCAATGCGAAGGCGATCAGGGCAATCACCAGAATGCCCAGCACCACCACATCGGTCACCAGGAACTGCGCGGCTGACTGCACCATGAAGCCCAGCCCGCTGGTGGCGGCAATCAGTTCGGCGGCTACCAGGGTCGACCAGCCCACACCCAGGCCGATGCGCACGCCGGTAAGAATGTCGGGCAGCGCGCTGGGCAGGATCACGTGGCGAATCAGTTGTGCCCGGGTGGCCCCCAGCGACTGCGCGGCGCGCAGCCTGGCCGGGTCGACGGTACGTACGCCGGTGGCAGTGGCGATGGCGATCGGGGCGAATATCGCCAGGTAGATCAGCAGCACCTTGGACAACTCGCCGATGCCGCACCAGATCACGATCAACGGCAGGTAGGCCAGCGGCGGGATCGGCCGGTAGAACTCGATCAGCGGGTCGAAGATGCCGCGGGCAATACGGTTGTGGCCGATGGCGATGCCGATCGGGATTGCGGTCAGGATCGCCGCGCCCAGGGCCAGGCCGATACGCTGCAGGCTCGCGCCCAGGTGCTGCCACAGGGTCGATTCCATGTAGCCCTGGGTCATCAGTAGCCAGGCCTTGCCCAGCACCGCCTCGGGCGAGGGCAGGAACAGCGGCTCGATCCATTCGGCGGCGGTCACCGCCCACCAGGCCAGCAACAGCGTGGCCAGGGTCAGTACGCTGATCCAGCGTGTGCTCAGGCTGCGCCGCGCCTTCACGGGCACCGCTGCAGCAGCGGCAGGTTTGGCCGTTACCGGCAGGTCGAGGCTGCTCATGCGAGCTCCTTGCGCGGGGTGGCGCTGCGTTGGGAGAACACCCGCGACAGTACGTGCTCGCGGGTTTCGATGAAGCGTGGGTCGGACTTGATCGCGCGTGCCGATTCGCCTGCGGCGTAGCGCTGGCCGAAGTCCAGTTGCAGGCGCTCGACGATCTGCCCCGGGTTGGGCGCCAGCAGCACCAGTTCGGTGGCCAGGAACACCGCCTCCTCGATGTCGTGGGTAATCAGGAACACCGGTTTGGCGGTGCGTTGCCACACCTGCAGCAGCAGTTCCTGCATCTGTTCGCGGGTGAATGCATCCAGGGCGCCGAACGGCTCGTCCATCAGCAGGATGCGCGGGTCGGCAGCCAGTGCACGGGCCAGGCCCACACGCTGCTTCTGCCCGCCCGACAACTGCCAGATACGCCGGCTGCCGAAGTCGGCCAGGTCCACCAGGGCGAGCATTTCGCGGGCCCTGGCTTCACGTTGTGCACGGGGTACGCCGGCCAGTTCCAGGCCGAAGCCGACGTTGGCCAGTACGTCCTGCCAGGGCAGCAGGGCGTCGTCCTGGAACACCACGCCACGGTCGGCGCCGGGGCCCTGCACCGCTTGGCCATCGAGGGTGATGCGCCCGGCGCTGGGGGTGACGAAGCCGGCGATCAGGTTGAGCAGCGAAGTCTTGCCGCTGCCGGAAGGGCCCAGGGCCACCAGCAGCTGCTGCGGGCCCAGGCTCAGTGAGATGTCGGCCAGTACGGGTTCGGCAGCGCCGGGGTACTGTGCGCTGATGCGCTCCAGTTGTAGCAGGGCCATGAAGGGGCTCCGGTGTCAGTTGGTGATGAACTGGGCGCTGACATAGGGCGCGTAGTCCGGCAGTACCGCGTCGACCTTGCCTTGTTCCTTGAGGAAGGTGGCGGTGTCGGTGATGGCCTTGGTGGTCGGTGCGCCCAGGGCCGCGACCTGGTCGGCGGCCAGCGGGAACACGTTGCCCTGCAGCAGGCCCGGAATGTCCGCGGCCTTGGCGCCGGAAAGCTTGACCAGCTTGTCGACGTTGGCCTTGTCGGCCAGCCAGGCTTGCGGGTTTTTGCGGTAGTCGGCGTAGGCGTCGAGGGTGACCTTGGCGAAGGCCTTGACGATCTCGGGGTGCTTGGCGGCGAAGTCCTTGCGCACGATCCAGGCGTCGAAGGTCGGTGCGCCTTTTTCGGCCAGCTCGCCGGAGGTGATCAGCACCTTGCCGTTTTCCTTGGCCACGCCCAGGGCTGGGTCCCATACGTAGGTGGCGTCGATGTCGCCGCGCTTCCAGGCGGCGATGATCGCCGGTGGCGCGAGGTTGAGGATCTGCACCTTGGACGGGTCGATGTTCCACTGTTTGAGTGCGGCCAGCAGGCTGTAGTGGCCGGTGGACACGAACGGTACGGCGATCTTCTTGCCGATCAGGTCCTGCGGCGAGTTGATGCCGCTGCCCTCGCGAGCCACCAGTGCCTCGGCGGCGCCGATCTGGGTGGCGATCAGGAAGGTTTCCACCGGCAGCTTGCGGGTGGCGGCGGCGGCCAGGGGGCTGGAGCCCAGGTAGCCGATCTGTACGTCACCGGAGGCGACGGCGGTGATCACGTCGGCGCCGCTGTCGAACTTGCGCCAGTCGATGCTGGCCTTGCTGGTCTTTTCATAGGTGCCATCGACCTGGGCCACCTTGGCCGGATCGACGGTGGTCTGGTAGGCCACGGTCAGGTCGGCGGCCTGGACGAAGAAGGCGGCACCGGCCAGGGCCAGGGCGGTGAACAGGCGCAGCGGGGCAGGCAGGGTCATGGAAAACTCCTCGTCAGGCGGGTAGGCGGTGTGGATGACGAGAAGACTAGTTGATCTAAGAATGGCGAAATAAATAACTTTTTGGCATTAGCTTAGGAGTCATTGGCTGGATGACCCGAGTCAAGGTGGTCGCTGCCAGGGTGGTGAACAATCGCGGGCTGCCGGGGCAATGAGGAAGATGATCGGTATAAAAAATATCTTTTTAAGAAGATATGGGAATTAGCTTATGGGCTATCCTGCAAAACGCTGAAATAATCGGACTATATTCCGTAATAATCTGAAAAATTCACAAAATTGTCTTTTTTGATTTATAGGATTGTCATTATCCTTCGCACCCAAGGCCGGCGCCTTAGACCAAAGTAGTGAAACGACTGGTTACGATTGACTTATCAGTCACGCTTTGGTGCTAATCGCCAATCGTCTTTGGAGCGGAACGACAGAGTCTGCCCATCAAGCGACACACAAAAATTAGAATCGAAAGGAGTGATGCATGAACAAGTCCAGCCTGGCACTTGCCGTGGCCGTAGGGGTACTGGCCCAGCAAGCGGGTGCAGCCGGTTTTGTGGAAGACAGCAAGGCGAGCATCACTGCGCGCAACTTCTACATCAACCAAGACAACCGTAATGGCGATGGCAAACCTTCCAAACAGGAAGAATGGGGCCAAGGTTTCATCTTCAACTTCAGCTCGGGCTTCACCGAAGGCACAGTCGGCTTTGGTGTCGACGCCATCGGCCTGGCCGGTTTCCGCCTGGACTCGGGTAAAGGCACCCACTACAACCCAACCAGCTCTGCCAAGGGCGGCCTGGTGTTCCCAACCGACGGCGACGGCCGTGCGGTCAACGAATTCAGCAGCGTGGGCCTGACCGGTAAGGTCAAGATCTCGAAAACCGTCGCTCAGCTGGGCACCCTGCAGCCAAAACTGCCGGTCGTGACCTACAACGACGGTCGTCTGCTGCCGCAGACCTTCGAAGGTGGCCAGATCACCTCGAACGAAATCGACAACCTGACCCTGATCGGCGGCAAGCTGGAACATGCCAAGGGCCGTAACTCGACCAACAACGAGTCGTTGAGCATCGCCGGCTCCAACGCCGCCAGCGGAGGCAAGCGCAGCAACGGCTTCTACTACGCCGGTGCCGACTACAAGGTCACCAAGGACCTGCTGGCGCAGTACTACTACGGCAACCTGGACGACTTCTACAAGCAGCACTTCCTGGGCCTGACCCACACCCTGGCACTGCCCGTGGGTAGCCTGAAGTCCGACCTGCGCTACTTCTACAGTGATTCGGACGGCAAGAACGGCAGCACCGAAGGCCGCCTGGCCGGCTACCGTGCCTCCGGCTACCAGAACAACGGTGAAGTCGACAACCGTACCTGGAGCGCCAAGTTCACCTACAGCCTGCAAGGCCATGCCTTGAGTGCCGGCTACCAGCGCGTCAACGGTACTAGCGACTTCCCGTTCCTGAACCAGGGCGACGGTGCGACCAGCTACCTGATCACCGACGTGCAGATCGGCAAGTTCCAGCGTGCCGGCGAGCGCACCTGGCTGGCGCAGTACGCCTATGACTTCGCTGCCATCGGCGTGCCTGGCCTGACCACCTCCGTGATCTACCTCAAGGGCGATAACATCAACTCTGCAGGTAGTGATCGTTCCGAGTGGGAGCGTGACTTCACCCTGGGCTACGTCGTACCGGAAGGCACTCTCAAGGGCCTGGGTTTGGCCTGGCGAAATGCCTCTCTGCGCACCGGCGTGACGAACCAGCGCGACCAGGACGAAAACCGTCTGATCCTCAGCTACACCTACAGCTTCCTGTAAGGCCTGGCTGAACGAAAAGCCCCGCCGTGTGCGGGGTTTTTTTTGCCCGTGAATTGATAGGCTTTTCAGTTATAAATAAATCGATATTTATTCTTTTTAACCTTATGCACAGGCAGGCTACAGTGAGGTCATAAACAACCCAGCCAAGGAGCCGCACCATGAGCCTCAGACTCGGCGATATCGCCCCCGATTTCGAACAGGATTCCAGCGCGGGCAAGATCCGCTTCCACGAGTGGCTGGGCGACAGCTGGGGCGTGCTGTTCTCGCACCCCGCCGACTTCACCCCGGTGTGCACCACGGAACTGGGCTTTACCGCCAAGCTCAAGGACCAGTTCGCCGAGCGCGGGGTCAAGGCCATCGCGCTGTCGGTCGACCCGGTGGACTCGCACCACCGCTGGATCGAAGACATCAATGAAACCCAGAACACCCTCGTCAACTTCCCGATCCTGGCCGACGCCGACCGCAAGGTGTCGGACCTGTACGACCTGATCCACCCCAACGCCAGCGACACCCTGACGGTACGCTCCCTGTTCGTGATCGACCCGAACAAGAAGATCCGCCTGACCATCACCTACCCGGCCAGCACCGGCCGCAACTTCAACGAGATTTTGCGGGTGATCGATTCGTTGCAGCTCACCGACAACCACAAGGTCGCCACCCCGGCCAACTGGCAGGACGGTGACGAGGTGGTGATCGTGCCGTCGCTCAAGGACGAAGAGGAAATCAAGCGGCGCTTTCCGAAGGGCTACCGGGCGGTCAAGCCGTACCTGCGCCTGACCCCGCAGCCTAACCGTTGAATGTTTTGATGTAGCCACAGCAGGGCATTTCGGGGCCGTTTCGACGGCCCTTTTTTTATGTCCGCGCGGGCCTCTTTCGCCGGCAGGGCCGGCTCCTGCAAGGTTGCACTGCCCCCTGTAGGAGCCGGCCTTGCCGGCGAAGCTCTTATAGTTCCAGATAGAATAAACAAATGAAAAAATATGATTTATTGGTATATATGCCGAGCTGTTATGGTCACTCCACTCCAGCGAGATCCAATCTCGCGGCCCTCTAGAACACGATCAAGGAAGTGCTCCAATGCTGGTTGTTTCTCTCGGCGGTAGTCCCAGTCTGCGTTCGCGCTCCGGCGTCCTGCTCGACCGCGCGCGGCAATGGCTGAACAGCCAGGGCGTGGAAGTGGTGAGCTTCCAGGTGCGTGATTTCCCCGCCGAAGACCTGCTGCACGCACGTTTCGACAGCCCCACGGTGCAGCACTTCCTGCAACTGGTAGCCCAGGCCGACGGCCTGGTGGTTGCCACCCCGGTATACAAGGCGTCCTTCGCCGGTGCGCTGAAGACCCTGCTCGACCTGCTGCCCGAGCGTGCGCTGGAACACAAGGTGGTTCTGCCCATCGCCACCGGTGGCAGCATCGCCCACATGCTGGCGGTGGACTACGCGCTCAAGCCGGTGCTCTCGGCGCTCAAGGCCCAGGAGACCCTGCAGGGGATCTTCGCCGACGACAGCCAGATCGCCTACGGCGAAGGCAGCGCCGCCGCCCAATTGGCGCCGGTGCTTGAGCAGCGTCTCAACGAATCGCTGGAACTGTTTCACAGCGCCCTGGCGCGCCGCCCCAAGCCGGTGGCCCCGGGCCTGCTCAACGAACGTCTGCTCAGTGCTCGCTGGAGCATCTGAAGCGCTACACCGGCTTTACCGTCTTACCCCACCTTACTCGCCCGCCAACGGGCAAGCAGGTGCAGCCTGAACCCCCACAGCAAAAAGGAGAGCGCTATGCGCACTGTCGTTTTGCGTCGCGGTCTGGTCGCTCTGTTTGCTGCGGCTGTGTCCTTCGGCGCCATCACTCAAGCCCAGGCCGAGAGCCTGCGCATCGGTTACCAGAAGTACGGCACCCTGGTGCTGCTCAAGGCCAAGGGCTCCCTTGAAAAGCGCCTGGCTGCCCAGGGCGTGCAGGTGCAGTGGACTGAATTCCCCGGCGGCCCGCAGCTGCTCGAGGGCCTCAACGTGGGCTCGATCGACTTTGGCGTGACCGGCGAAACCCCGCCCGTGTTTGCCCAGGCCGCCGGTGCCGACCTGCTCTACGTGGCCTACGAGCCGCCGGCCCCCACCAGCGAGGCGATCCTGGTGCCCAAGGGTTCGCCGATCCAGTCGGTGAAGGAACTCAAGGGCAAGAAGGTCGCCCTGAACAAGGGCTCCAACGTGCATTACCTGCTGGTGCGCGCCCTGGAAGACGCCGGCCTCAAGTACACCGACATCACGCCGGTATTCCTGCCGCCAGCCGATGCCCGCGCCGCGTTCGAGCGTGGCAGCGTCGACGCCTGGGTCATCTGGGACCCGTACCAGGCCGCCGCCGAGCAGCAGTTGCAGGCACGCACCCTGCGCGATGGCAGTGGCATCGTCGACAACCACCAGTTCTATCTGGCCACCCGGCCCTATGCGCAGCAGCACCCTGAAGTGATTGCCGCGCTGGTGGACGAGGTGCGCGCGGTGGGCGAGTGGTCCAAGGCCAACCCGCAGGAGGTCACCGACCAGGTGGCGCCGCTGCTGGGCCTGCCGGCCGACATCACCCTGACCTCGGTCAAGCGCCAGGGCTACGGTGCGCATTTCCTGACCCCGGACGTGGTCACCGCCCAGCAGAAGATCGCCGACACCTTCCATACCCTGAAGCTGATTCCCAAGCCGCTGAGCATCAAGGATGTGATCTGGACGCCACCGGCCAAGGTCGCCACCGCGCCTTGACGTTCGACCGCACCGGGGCGCCGCCCCGGCTTGCGCCACCCCTTAGGAGACAACTCCAATGAGCCTCAATGTTTTCTGGTTTCTGCCAACCCACGGCGACGGTCATTACCTTGGCACCGCCGAAGGTGCTCGCGCTGTCGATCATGGTTACCTGCAACAGATCGCCCAGGCCGCCGACCGTCTGGGCTTCGGTGGCGTGCTGATCCCTACCGGCCGCTCGTGCGAAGACTCCTGGCTGGTGGCCGCGTCGCTGATTCCGGTGACCCAGCGCCTGAAGTTCCTGGTGGCCCTGCGCCCGGGAATCATCTCGCCGACCGTGGCGGCACGCCAGGCCGCGACCCTCGACCGCCTGTCCAATGGCCGTGCGCTGTTCAACCTGGTGACCGGTGGCGACCCGGAAGAGCTGTCCGGCGACGGCCTGTTCCTCAGCCACGAAGAGCGCTACCAGGCCTCGGTGGAATTCACCCGCATCTGGCGCCGCGTGCTGGAAGGCGAAACCGTCGACTACGATGGTCAGCACATCAAGGTAAAAGGCGCCAAGCTGCTCTACCCGCCGGTGCAGCAGCCACGCCCGCCGCTGTACTTCGGTGGCTCGTCGGAAGCGGCGCAAGACCTCGCCGCCGAACAGGTCGAGCTGTACCTGACCTGGGGCGAGCCACCGGCCGCCGTGGCCGAGAAAATCGAACAGGTGCGCGCCAAGGCCGCCCAGCAGGGCCGTAGCGTTCGTTTCGGTATCCGCCTGCACGTGATCGTGCGCGAGACCAACGCCGAGGCCTGGCAAGCGGCCGAGCGCCTGATCTCGCACCTGGACGACGACACCATTGCCCGTGCCCAGGCCTCGCTGGCGCGCTTCGACTCGGTGGGCCAGCAACGCATGGCTGCGCTGCATGGCGGCAACCGCGACAACCTGGAGGTCAGCCCCAACCTGTGGGCCGGGGTCGGCCTGGTGCGTGGCGGTGCCGGCACCGCGCTGGTCGGCGATGGCCCGACCGTGGCTGCACGGGTCAAGGAATACGCCGACCTGGGTATCGACACCTTCATCTTCTCCGGCTACCCGCACCTGGAAGAGTCCTACCGCGTTGCCGAACTGCTGTTCCCGCACCTGGACATCCAGCGCCCCGAGGCCCCGGCCGGTGCCAACTACGTAAGCCCGTTCGGTGAGATGGTCGCCAACGACATCCTGCCCAAAGCCGCGGCCAAGGCGTGAGGATCGAAGCATGAAACGATCCTCCATTCCCTTGTCGCATCGCCTGGCGCCGTGGGCCCTGCCCGTGCTGCTGCTGGCGGTGTGGCAGCTGGCGGTCAGTGCCGGTTGGCTGTCGACGCGCATCCTGCCGGCGCCGAGCGCGGTGCTCAGTGCCGGCGTAGAGTTGGTGCGCAGCGGCGAAATCTGGACCCACCTGGCCATCAGCGGCTGGCGCGCCGCGGTCGGCTTCGTGATCGGCGGCAGCATCGGCCTGGCGCTGGGCTTCATCACCGGCCTGTCGAAGTGGGGCGAACGCCTGCTCGACAGCTCGGTGCAGATGATCCGCAACGTGCCGCACCTGGCGCTGATCCCGCTGGTGATCCTGTGGTTCGGCATCGACGAGTCGGCGAAGATCTTCCTGGTGGCCCTGGGCACCCTGTTCCCGATCTACCTGAACACCTACCACGGCATCCGCAACGTCGACCCGGCGCTGGTGGAAATGGCCCGCAGCTATGGCCTGAGCGGTTTTGCGCTGTTTCGCCAGGTGATCCTGCCCGGTGCGCTGCCCTCGATCCTGGTGGGCGTGCGCTTCGCGCTGGGCTTCATGTGGCTGACCCTGATCGTGGCCGAAACCATCTCGGCCAACGCCGGCATCGGCTACCTGGCGATGAACGCCCGCGAATTTCTGCAAACCGACGTGGTGGTGCTGGCGATCGTGCTGTACGCCGTGCTCGGCAAGCTCGCCGACCTGGCCGCCCGTGGCCTGGAGCGTGTATGGCTGCGCTGGCACCCGGCCTATCAAGTCAGCAAGGGAGACGGCGCATGACCGTGCTCAAGGAACAACCGCCACGGCTGCTGCGCGGAATACCGCTGGCCGTGCACAAGCTGCAAAAGACCTTTGGCCAACGCCAGGTGCTGCGCGATATCGACTTGCACATCCCGGCGGGCCAGTTCGTTGCCATCGTCGGCCGTAGCGGCTGCGGCAAGAGCACCCTGCTGCGTCTGCTGGCCGGGCTCGACCAGCCCAGTGCCGGCGAGCTGCTGGCCGGTTCTGCGGCGCTCAGCGATGCCCGCGAGGACACCCGGCTGATGTTCCAGGAGGCGCGCCTGCTGCCCTGGAAGAAAGTCATCGACAACGTCGGCCTGGGGCTGACCGGCAACTGGCGCGAGCGTGCGTTGCAGGCGCTGGAGGCAGTGGGCCTGGCAGACCGGGCCAACGAGTGGCCGGCGGCGTTGTCCGGTGGGCAGAAGCAGCGCGTGGCCCTGGCCCGTGCGCTGATTCACCAGCCGCGCCTGCTGCTGCTGGACGAGCCGCTGGGCGCACTGGATGCGCTGACCCGGATCGAGATGCAGCAACTGATCGAGAACCTGTGGCGCAAGCACGGCTTCACCGTGTTGCTGGTGACCCATGACGTCAGCGAAGCGGTGGCGGTGGCCGATCGGGTGATCCTGATCGAGGACGGCGAGATCGGCCTGGACCTGCTGGTCGACCTGCCGCGTCCGCGGGCACGCGGCTCGCATCGCCTGGCGGCGCTGGAAACCGAAGTGCTGAACCGTGTCCTGTCGGTGCCGGGCACCCCGCCCGAGCCTGAACCTGTAGCACCTTTGCCCACGCAGCTGCGTTGGGCCCATTGATCTTTCGTCTTTAAAAGGAAACCTGCACATGACCATCAAAGCGATCAACGTACGTAACCAGTTCAAAGGCACTGTGAAAGAAATCCTGGAAGGCCCAGTACTGTCGGAAATCGACGTGCAGACGGCATCGGGCATCGTCACCTCGGTGATCACCACCCGTTCGGTCAAGGAGCTGGAACTGGTGGTGGGCAGTGAGGTGATTGCGTTCGTGAAGTCGACTGAAGTGTCGATCGCCAAGCTCTGAGACCGCGCCGTCTGCATCGCGGGTCAAGCCCGCTCCCACAGGTTTCCCGCCGTTCTCAAGGACGGCGATTACCTTGTGGGAGCGGGCTTGACCCGCGATGAGGCCGTCAGCGTTTGGGCAGAAAGGGCGGCAGATACAACCCCAGGTACGCATCGAACACCCGCATTCCTTCCTCCGCCATGCGCGGGGTGATCTGCCCGTGCAGCTGCACCGAGCGGGCATACACCCGGTCTCCCAGCTCCATCGCCAGGGCAAACACATCCACATCGTCCGGCAACGCCGGCAGCCGGAAGTGCTCGGCAAACAGCTTGTGCATCAGGTCGCCCAGCTCGATATCGTGCTGGCGGTCGGCCTGGGTCACTTCGCTCAGCCCATGCTGCGCCAGAATCAGCTGGCGCGCCGCCGCATCCTGGTTGTAGATGCTCAGCATGCGCTGCTCCACCAGGCGCGACAGGTCGCCCCAGTGCTGCAGGCTGCCAGGCTCGATCGGCGCCTGCAGGCAGGCGCGAAAGGCGCTGTGCACATCCGCCGTCAAGGCTTCGAGCAGCGCCGGCACACTGGCGAAGAAGTGGTACACCGACGAGGGCGGGATCTGTGCGCGTTCGGCCACTGCATAGATCGACAGGCTGGCCACGCCTTCGCTGGCCAGCAGGTCGCGTGCGGCGGCCAGGATCGAGTCGATCCGGGCCTGGCTGGCAGCGCGCGGTTTGCGGGGCGTGGCTGCACGGCTCATGTCAGTTGCTGATCGCCAGGATGCTGGCCTGGTAGGCGCCCACGAACAGGTCGAAATCGACCACGTCCTCTTCGCGCTCCAGGGTGGCCTGGGCCTCCAGCGATTCACGCGCCAGGGCCTCGAAACGCTGCTGCGCCTCGCTGCTCAGCGGCGTGCCGCGCAAGTAGTCGGCATGCGCCTGGCTCTGGCGCAGGGAGAAGCGGCTGAAGCTCTCCTTGTGCTCGGTCATGCTCGCCAGCACCTGGGCCGACGGCGTCAGCGACGGGTCGCTGACCTTGGCCGCCTGCGCGGCCAGGGCCTTGGCGTGCTCGTCGCTGGCGTGGCTGCGGTCGAGCAGTTCGGCCAGCGGGGCGATACGTTGCAGCAGCTCGTCGGCCCACTGCTTGAGCGCGACCGGCTGGCCGTCACGTTGCAGTTCCAGGCCAGGCTTGCGGCCCTGCTTGACCACGCTGAGGAAGTTGCTGGTGCACTGGCCGCACTCGCCATTGTCCAGCAGCGGGCTCTGCTCCAGTGCGCAGAACAGCAGGAAGGCGTCGAGGAAGCGCGCTTCGGTGAGGTCGATGCCGGTGGGCAGGAACGGATTGATGTCCAGGCAGCGCACTTCGATGTACTGGATGCCGCGGGCCATCAGCGCCTGGATCGGCCGCTCGCCGCTGTAGGTCACGCGCTTGGGGCGGATGTTGGAGTAGTACTCGTTTTCGATCTGCAGGATGTTGGTGTTCAGCTGCACCCACTCGCCATCCTTGTGCGTGCCGATCTCGACATACGGCGCATAGGGCGTGGCGACGGCCTTGCGCAGGCTGTCGGTGTAGCTTGCCAGGTTGTTGTAGCACGGCGTCAGGCCGGCCTGGGCGTTGCTCTGGTAACCCAGGTCGCTCATGCGCAGGCTGGTGGCGTAGGGCAGGTACAGGGTGTCGGCATCGAATTGTTCGAGCTGGTGCGCGCGGCCGCGCAGGAAGCCTGCGTCCAGCGCCGGGGAGGCGCCGAACAGGTACATCAGCAGCCAGCTGTAGCGACGGAAGTTGCGGATCAGTGCGATGTACGCCGACGACTGGTAGTCGCGGTCGTCGCCCGCCTGGCCTTCGGCCTGGCGCAGCAGCGGCCAGATCTGTTCTGGCAGCGAAAAATTGTAGTGGATGCCGGCAATGCATTGCATGGTGCGCCCGTAGCGCAGGGCCAGGCCCTTGCGGTACACGTACTTGAGCTGACCGATGTTCGAGGTGCCGTACCAGGCGATCGGGATGTCTTCCTCGGCTGGCAGCGGGCAGGGCATCGACGGGCTCCACAGGTACTCGTTACCGAGCTTGCTGTAGGCGAAGCGATGGATGTTCTCGAGGCTTTCGAGGGTCTGGGCAGGGTCGGCCAGGGCAGGGGTGATGAACTCCAGCAGCGACTCGGAATAGTCGGTGGTGATCTGCTCGTGGGTCAGGGCCGCGCCCAGGGCTTCGGGGTGCGGGGTCTGGGCCAGACGACCGTCCTCGGTCACGCGCAGGCATTCACGCTCGATGCCGTGCAGGCACTGCTTGAGCAGGGAGAGGTTGTCGCCCTGGCCGAGCAGGCTCAGGCGGCGGTTGAGAAGTTCGCTCAAGATGGATTCCTTCACGCGTCAGTCGCCCCAATATGGGGGTGGAAACGACGGTCTACAAGGGTGGACAGAGGAACTGGCGTGGTCGCCTGGTTTTCGCAGGGTTCCGGCAGTGCCCGCGCACTGCCGAAAGTACCGCACATTGGGCGTTTGCGGCTAGAGCACGGTGAAGGTGCCCTGGGCCCTGGCCATCAGTTTTTCGCCTTGCAGCACGTCGGCATCGACCACCAGGATGCGCCGCCCGGCCTGCAGCACGCGGGCCACGCACAGCACCTCGCCCTCGCTGACCGGACGCAGGTAGTTGATCTTGCATTCCACGGTGACGCTCTGCTTGTCGAAGCCATGGGCGCTGGAGCAGGCCAGGCCCATGGCGATGTCGACCAGGCTGAAGATCGCCCCGCCATGCAGCTTGCCGCCGCGGTTGCGCAGGTGCGGCTCAAGGGCCAGGGCCACCTCGGCAACGCCCTGGTCGAGGCGTTGCAGGCGACAGCCGAGCAGTTGGCTGAATGCGCTGCGCACCTGCTCTTCGGGCAGGTCGGTCACTTCTTCTTCAACTGCTTGGCGTTGGCGAACAGCGAAGCCATGGCGTTGTTGGCCGGGGCCGGGGTCTCCTTGGCGCGTGTCGGCTGCTGCTGGCGCGGTGCCGAGCCCGGGCGGCTGCCGCGGGCGCCGTCGATTTTCTCGCCCGGGGTGTCGCCCATGCGCATCGACAGGCCCACGCGCTTGCGCGGAATGTCCACTTCCATGACCTTGACCTTGACCACGTCGCCGGCCTTGACCGCTTCACGCGGGTCCTTGATGAACTTCTCCGACAGCGCCGAGATGTGTACCAGGCCGTCCTGGTGCACGCCGATGTCGACGAAGGCGCCGAAGTTGGTCACGTTGGTGACCACGCCTTCGAGGATCATGCCCAGTTGCAGGTCCTTGAGGTCTTCGACGCCTTCCTGGAACTCGGCGGTCTTGAACTCGGGGCGCGGGTCGCGGCCGGGCTTGTCCAGCTCTTGCAGGATGTCGGTGACGGTCGGCAGGCCGAAGGTTTCGTCGGTGAATTTTTTCGGGTCCAGGCGCTTGAGAAAGCCGCTGTCGCCGATCAGCGAGCGGATGTCGCGGTCGGTGTCTGCGGCGATGCGCTGTACCAGCGGGTAGGCTTCAGGGTGCACCGCCGAGGCGTCCAGCGGGTTGTCGCCGTTCATCACGCGCAAGAAGCCTGCGGCCTGCTCGAAGGTCTTCTCGCCCAGGCGGCTGACCTTTTTCAGCGCGGCGCGGGTCTTGAAGGCACCGTTGGCATCGCGGTGTGCCACGATGTTCTGCGCCAGGGTGCTGTTGAGGCCCGAGATGCGTGCCAGCAGCGCCACCGAGGCGGTGTTGACGTCCACGCCCACGGCGTTCACGCAGTCCTCGACCACCGCATCCAGGCCACGGGCCAGCTTGAGTTGCGACACGTCGTGCTGGTACTGGCCCACACCGATGGATTTGGGGTCGATCTTGACCAGTTCGGCCAGCGGGTCCTGCAGGCGACGGGCAATCGACACCGCGCCGCGGATCGACACGTCCAGGTCGGGGAATTCCTTGGCCGCCAGCTCGGAGGCCGAGTACACCGAGGCGCCGGCTTCGGAGACCATGATCTTGGTCATCTTCAAGGCTGGGTATTTCTTGATCAGCTCGGCGGCCAGCTTGTCGGTTTCACGGCTGGCGGTGCCGTTGCCGATGGCGATCAGCTCGACCTTGTGCCTGGCGCACAGGGCGGCGAGCACGGCGATGGTCTGGTCCCACTGGTTCTTGGGTACGTGCGGGTACACCGTGGCGGTGTCGAGCAGTTTGCCGGTAGCATCCACCACCGCCACCTTGCAGCCGGTGCGCAGGCCCGGGTCCAGGCCCAGGGTGGTGCGCGGGCCGGCCGGGGCGGCCAGCAGCAGGTCATGCAGGTTGTGGGCGAACACGTTGATCGCCTCGCTCTCGGCGTTGTCGCGCAGCTCGCCGAACAGGTCGGTTTCCAGGTGCGTGTAGAGCTTGACCTTCCAGGTCCAGCGCACCACTTCGCCCAGCCACTTGTCGGCTGGGCGGTTCTGGTTTTTCACGCCGAAGTGCTCGCCGATCATCATTTCGCAGGGGTGCAGGGTGCCGGGCAGCTCTTCGCTGACCTTGAGGCTGGCCGACAGCACGCCTTCGTTGCGCCCGCGGAAGATCGCCAGGGCGCGGTGCGAGGGCGCGCTCTTGAGCGGCTCGTCGTGTTCGAAGTAGTCGCGAAACTTTGCCCCTTCCTCTTCCTTGCCGGCCACCAGGCGAGCGCTGAGCACCGATTCCTGCTTGAGGAAGTTGCGCAGCTTGGCCAGCAGGCTGGCGTCTTCGGCGAAGCGCTCCATGAGGATGTACTTGGCGCCTTCGAGGGCCGCCTTGACGTCGGCCACGCCTTTTTCGGCGTCGACGAAGCGCGCCGCTTCGGTTTCCGGGTTCAGCTGCGGGTCGTTGAACAGGCCGTCGGCCAGCTCGCCCAGGCCGGCTTCCAGGGCGATCTGGCCCTTGGTGCGGCGCTTCTGCTTGTACGGCAGGTAAAGGTCTTCGAGGCGGGTCTTGGTGTCGGCCAGCTTGATCTCGCGGGCCAGCTCCGGGGTCAGCTTGCCCTGCTCCTCGATGCTGGCCAGGATGCTGGCGCGGCGGTCGTCGAGTTCGCGCAGGTAGCGCAGGCGCTCTTCCAGGTTGCGCAGTTGGGTGTCGTCCAGGCTGCCGGTCACTTCTTTACGGTAACGGGCGATAAAGGGCACCGTGGAGCCTTCATCAAGTAGAGCCACGGCCGCTTCGACCTGTTGCGGGCGGACACCGAGTTCCTCGGCGATGCGGCTGTTGATGCTGTCCATAAAACCACCTGACAATTCGTGAATGCAAAGGCCGCAGGCCGGCGCCACGGGGCGCGCTCGAGCAGGGCGACGCTGGATCAAAGCGGCGCATTATACCCAGCGATCCGGGCTTGCGGGGATCGCGGCGCGCCAGCCTGTCGGGGCATGCCGCTGGCGACTTGGGAAAAATCTGCTAACAATGCACACGGCACGCTCAAATGGCGCCTAAGCCATAATGCCCGCCGAGATTAAAGGAGCTACCCATGAGCAGCACTGCACAACCCGCCGAAGGCGAGAAAATCCTCATCGTCGATGACGACCCGGGCCTGAGCAGCCTGCTGGAGCGTTTCTTCACCAGCAAGGGTTACCGTGCCCGCGCCGTACCCAACACCGAACAGATGGACCGCCTGCTGGCGCGTGAAGTGTTCAACCTGATCGTGCTCGACCTGATGCTTCCCGGCGAAGACGGCCTGACCGCCTGCAAGCGCCTGCGCGGGGCAAACAACCAGGTGCCGATCATCATGCTCACCGCCAAGGGTGACGAACTCAGCCGCATCAAGGGCCTGGAACTGGGTGCCGACGACTACCTGGCCAAGCCGTTCAACCCCGACGAGCTGATGGCGCGGGTCAAGGCCGTGCTGCGTCGCCAGGCCCCGGTGGTACCGGGCGCACCAGGCAGCGAGGACGAAACCGTCACCTTCGGCGACTACGCGCTGTCGCTGGCCACCCGCGAACTCAAGCGCGGCGACGAAGTGCACATGCTCACCACCGGCGAATTCGCGGTGCTCAAGGCGCTGGTGATGCATGCCCGCGAGCCGCTGACCCGCGACAAGCTGATGAACCTGGCGCGCGGTCGCGAGTGGGACGCCCTGGAGCGCTCCATCGATGTGCAGATCTCGCGTTTGCGCCGCATGATCGAACCCGACCCTTCCAAGCCACGCTATATCCAGACCGTCTGGGGTGTGGGCTATGTCTTCGTGCCGGATGGCAATGCCGGCAAGTGAAGCCTTGTACAGGAGCAGGTCAGCATAGGCAGGGCGCCCCTCGGGTTGCCCTGTTTTTGCCTGTGCCGAAATCCGCAACGCCTGCGAGCCGCGCTCGCTCCTGCCAACTGTGTAGCCGTCGCCCATGAAAACGCCATTGTGGTTCCCCCAAAGCTTCTTCGCCCGCACGCTGTGGCTGGTGCTGGCCGTGGTGCTGTTCTCCAAGGCACTGACGCTGGTGTACCTGCTGATGAACGAGGACGTGCTGGTGGACCGCCAGTACAGCCACGGCGTCGCACTGACGCTGCGCGCCTACTGGGCGGCCGATGAGGAAAACCGCGAGAAGATTGCCGAAGCCGCCGGCTTGAAGCGGGTGGTCGGCACCGGTGTGCCCGAGGGTGAGCAGCACTGGCCCTACAGCGAGATCTACCAGCGCCAGATGCAGGCCGAACTGGGCGAGGACACCGAGGTGCGCCTGCGCATCCATGCGCCGCCGGCGCTGTGGGTACAGGCCCCGAGCCTGGGCGATGGCTGGCTGAAGGTGCCGCTGTACCCGCACCCGTTGCGCGGCCAGAAGATCTGGAACGTGCTGGGCTGGTTCCTGGCCATCGGCCTGTTGTCCACGGCTTCGGCCTGGATCTTCGTGCGCCAGCTCAACCAGCCGCTCAAGCGCCTGGTGTTCGCCGCCCGGCAACTGGGCCAGGGGCGCAGCGTGCGCCTGCCGATCAGCGACACGCCCAGCGAGATGACCGAGGTCTACCGGGCCTTCAACCAGATGGCAGAGGATGTCGAGCAGGCGGGGCGCGAGCGTGAGCTGATGCTGGCCGGGGTGTCCCATGACCTGCGCACGCCGCTGACGCGCCTGCGCCTGTCGCTGTCGCTGCTGGCCAACGAAAGCGACCTGACCGACGACATGGTGCGCGACATCGAGGACATGGACGCGATTCTCGACCAGTTCCTGGCGTTCATCCGCGATGGCCGCGACGAGCCGGTCGAGGAGGTGGACCTCAGCGACCTGGTTCGCGAGGTGGTCGCGCCGTTCAACCAGCCCGAAGAGCAAGTGCGGCTGTGCCTGGAGCCGATACCGCCGTTTCCGCTGCGCCGGGTATCGATCAAGCGCCTGCTCAACAACCTGATCGGCAATGCGCTGCATCACGCCGGGCAGGGCGTGGAAGTGGCGGCCTATGTCTCGGGTGACACCAGCGCGCCCTACGTGGTGCTGAGCGTGCTCGACCGCGGCGCCGGCATCGATCCGGGTGAGCTGGAGGCGATCTTCAATCCGTTCATTCGCGGTGATCGCGCCCGCAGCGGCAAGGGCACCGGCCTGGGCCTGGCGATCGTCAAGCGCATTGCCGCCCAGCACGGCGGCAATGTGGAGCTGCGCAACCGTTCCGGTGGCGGCATCGAGGCGCGGGTACGCTTGCCCCTGGGCCTGCTGCTGCCACGCGACGCGGTCTAGGGACGCAAGGGCTCAGCCCTTGCCCTTGGTGCGGGTCAGGTTCGGCCCGCCGTTCTTCTCCAGGTGTTCGATGATCATCCCGGCCACGTCCTTGCTGGTGGTGACCTCGATGCCTTCCAGGCCCGGCGAGGAGTTGACCTCCATCACCAGCGGGCCGTGATTGGAGCGCAGGATATCCACGCCGGCCACGCTCAGGCCCATGACCTTGGCAGCGCGGATGGCGGTCATGCGCTCTTCCGGGGTGACCTTGATCAGGCTGGCGGTGCCGCCCCGGTGCAGGTTGGAGCGGAACTCGCCGGGCTTGGCCTGGCGCTTCATCGAGGCGATCACCTTGTCGCCCACCACAAAGCAGCGAATGTCGGCGCCACCGGCCTCCTTGATGTACTCCTGCACCATGATGTTCTGCTTCAGACCCATGAAGGCCTCGATCACCGACTCGGCCGCCTTGGTGGTTTCGCACAGCACCACGCCGATGCCCTGGGTGCCCTCGAGCACCTTGATCACCAGGGGGGCGCCGTTGACCATCTGGATCAGGTCGGGAATGTCGTCGGGCGAATGGGCAAAGCCGGTGACTGGCAGGCCGATGCCACGGCGCGACAGCAGTTGCAGCGAGCGCAGCTTGTCCCGCGAGCGGGCGATGGCCACCGATTCGTTGAGCGGGAACACGCCCATCATCTCGAACTGGCGCAGCACCGCGCAGCCATAGAAGGTCACCGACGCGCCGATGCGCGGGATGACGGCGTCGAACCCTTCCAGCGGCTTGCCGCGATAGTGGATCTGCGGCTTGTGGCTGGCGATGTTCATGTAGGCGCGCAGGGTATCGATCACAACCATTTCATGGCCTCGTTGCGTACCGGCTTCGACCAGACGACGAGTGGAATACAGACGCGGGTTCCGCGACAGCACAGCGATCTTCATGCAACACCTGTGGAGGGGGTAATGGTGGCCGGAGAGGCCGGCTTGTCCTGTACGTATTTGAGGCCCGGGTTGACCACCAGCTGGCCGTGTACCAGGGCCTTGGAGCCGAGCAGCAGGCGATAGCGCATGGCCTTGCGGCAGGCCAGGGTGAACTCCACTTCCCACACCCGGTCGCCGAGCGCCAGGGGCGTGCGGATCACGTAGCGGGTCTGGGCATGGCCATTGGAGCTCTTGATGGTCTTCATCGTCACCAGCGGCGCTTCGCAGCGCCGGTGACGCAGTTGTACCACCGAACCCAGGTGCGCGTTGAAGCGGACCCAGGTTTCACCATCGCGTTCGAAGGTTTCCACTTCGGTGGCGTGCAGGCTGGAGGTGCTGGCGCCGGTATCGATCTTGGCGCGCAGGCCTGCCACGCCGAGGTCGGGCAAGGCCACCCACTCGCGCAGGCCGATCACGCTCAAATGGTCAAATGTCTTCAAGATGCACAACCTGGGTAAAAGTCGGTGAACTGTAAGCACGCCGCGTATTTTTTGCATCCGCCAGTTACGGTAGTACAGTTCCATGAAACAAATGAATCGGGGAAATGCCATGGCACAAAAGCCGGAAGAGGACGACAAGGTTCGCCTGGACAAATGGTTGTGGGCGGCGCGCTTCTACAAGACCCGCGCCCTGGCCAAGGCGGCGATCGAGAGCGGCAAGGTGCATTGTCGGGGCGAGCGTTGCAAGCCGGGCAAGGAGCCGCGGGTGGGTGACGAGTTCGTGCTGCGTACCGGTTTCGACGAACGTACCGTGGTAGTCACGGCGCTGTCGGTGGTGCGCCGCGGCGCACCCGAGGCACAGGCGCTGTACGAGGAGACCGCACAGAGCCTGGCACGCCGCGAGCAGGCCGCGGCGCTGCGCAAGGCCGGCGCCCTTGGGGTAAGCACCGACGGGCGGCCCACCAAGAAGCAGCGCCGCCAGCTACATCAGTTGCACGACAGCGCCGGTTAGCCCCGCGCGCCGATCACGCTCAGGCGGCCGAGCAGCGGCAGCCGTGCCAGCCAACCGAACAAGGGCGCGGTGGCACGCACCAGGCCGGCGCTGGTCCGGGCAGCAAACGGCGTATAGTAACTCCAGCCCAGCGCCAGGATGGCCATGCCCAGGCCGCCGATATAGTCGTCCTGGCCCCAGTGGGCACCCGCCACCAGGCGTGGCAGCATGAACAGCACCGCCAGTGCCCAGATCAGCACATGCTGCATCAGGCGGCGGCTGAACAGGCTCATGAACAGTGCCCACAGCAGCAGCACCGAGGCGTGGTCGCCGGGGAAGCTCTGGCTGGAACGGTCCTTGAGCTCCCAGCGCGCTTCGAGCGCCGGGTAGTAGTCGCTGAGCATGATGGCGTCACTGAACACCATCGACGGGCTATGGTGCTGCCAGCCCATCAGGCGTACCAGCTTGGAGAACAGGGCGCGGATCACCACCAGCACCAGCAGGGTCACCAGGAAGCCGAAAAAAGCCCGGCGCACCTCGACGGCCTTGAATACCCAGTCGCCGCGAATCAGCAGCATCAGCATGATGAGCCCGACCACGATGTCGAACGGGCGCAGGCTGCCCAGGGTCCAGATGCTGCGCCACAGGGTGTTGTCGGCCAGTGGGCGATTGAGGGCGTGGAACAGCCATTCGTCGAGCGCCATGCAAAGGGCCTGGCCAACGGGCCATAACCAGAAACACAGTAGTGCAACGGGAATCAACGTAGCCAGACACAGGGGGCCCCAAGCCCACCTGGCTTGGAACAGGGGTGGATTGTCCATAAACTACCTCTTTTACAGCGCTATCGTTCGCACCATTCTGGTGCTCTAAACGGGGCTTTATAGGCCCTTGAAATTATTTTGTCATCTTTCAGAAAGCCAGAAACCATGTCCGATTTGCCAGATACCGACTTCACCCAACGCTTCATCTTCGACGAGCGCGACGTACGCGGCGAACTGGTTTCGCTCGAGCGCAGCTACGCCGAAGTCCTGGCCAAGCACCCCTACCCGCAGCCGGTGGCGCAACTGCTCGGTGAGCTGATGGCCGCGGCGGCGCTGCTGGTGGGCGCGCTCAAGTTCGACGGCCTGCTGATCCTGCAGGCACGCTCCGAAGGGCCGATCCCGCTGCTGATGATCGAGTGCTCCAGCGAGCGCGACATCCGTGGCCTGGCGCGCTACCACGCCGAGCAGATCGCCCCCGATGCCACCCTGGGCGACCTGATGCCCGATGGCCAGCTGGCGCTGACCATCGACCCGGCGCAGGGCCAGCGCTACCAGGGCATTGTCGACCTGGATGGCGAGAACCTCTCGGAGTGCTTCACCAACTACTTCGTGATGTCCCAGCAGGTGGGCACGCGCTTCTGGCTCAACGCCGATGGCCAGCGCGCCCGCGGCCTGCTGCTGCAGCAGTTGCCGGCCGACCGCCAGAAGGACGAGGACGATCGCGAAGACAGCTGGAAGCACGTCACGGCCCTGGCCAATACGCTGAAGGCCGAAGAGCAACTGGGCCTGGACAACGAGACCGTGCTGCACCGTCTGTACCACGAAGATGCCGTGCGCCTGTTCGATATCCAGCCGCTGCAGTTCCGCTGCAGCTGCTCGCGTGAGCGCTCGGGCAACGCGCTGGTCAGCCTCGGCCAGGACGATGCCCTGGCCCTGGCGGCCGAGCATGGCGGGGCGATCGAAATCGACTGCCAGTTCTGCAACCAGCGCTACCTGTTCGATGAAACCGAAATCGCACAATTGTTCGCCGGCGGGGGTGTTGACGCACCGTCAGATACTCGTCACTAAAACGTTTAAGCTCAGGTAAATCTCCTGTCGAACGCCGGAAACACGCCGTTCTGACAGGAGGGCCCTACTTTTTTTGGGCGTTTCTGGCATAATCCCGCCACTTTTTTCGCTGTAGTAGTTTTAAAAGCTCTACTACAAAACGTTCGGAGCACTCGGCCGCAGGCCGGATGGGGAATCTCATGACGCAAGCCAACAACACCGTGTACACCGACCTGAGCGTCGATGAACTGGTAAAAGAAGCGCTGAACCGCGGTGAAGGCGAGCTGGCCGATACGGGCGCGCTGGTCGTGAAAACTGGTCACCGCACCGGTCGTTCGCCGGTCGACCGTTTCATCGTCGACGAGCCGTCCACCTCGTCTGCCATCGCCTGGGGCCCGATCAACCGCAAGTTCCCGGCCGACAAGTTCGATGCCCTGTGGGACCGCGTCGAGGCGTTCAACAACGCCCAGGATCATTTCGTTTCCCACGTGCACGTAGGTGCGGCCGCCGAGCACTACCTGCCGGTACGCATGACCACCCAGACTGCCTGGCAGAACCTGTTCGGCCGTTGCCTGTTCATCAACCCGGCGCAGTACAACCCGGCCGGTCGTGATGAGTGGCAAGTGCTCAATGTCGCCAACTTCGAATGCGTGCCCGAGCGTGACGGCACCAACTCCGACGGTTGCGTGATCCTCAACTTCGCCCAGAAGAAGGTACTGATCGCTGGCATGCGTTACGCCGGCGAGATGAAGAAAGCCATGTTCTCGGTGCAGAACTTCCTGCTGCCGGCTGCCGACGTGCTGCCGATGCACTGCGCCGCCAACATCGGCGAAGCAGGCGACGTGACCCTGTTCTTCGGCCTGTCGGGCACCGGCAAGACCACCCTGTCGGCCGACGAAAGCCGTTACCTGATCGGTGACGACGAGCACGGCTGGGGCGAGGGCGTGGTGTTCAACATCGAAGGCGGTTGCTATGCCAAGTGCATCGACCTGTCGGAGAAGAACGAGCCGGTCATCTGGAAAGCCATCAAGCATGGCGCCGTGCTGGAAAACGTCGTCATCGACGACGCCAAGCACGCTGACTACTCCGATGTCAGCCTGACCCAGAACAGCCGTGCGGCCTACCCGCTCGAGCACGTTGCCAAGCGTTCCGAGAAGAACCTGGGTGGCGAGCCCAACGCAGTGATCTTCCTGACCTGCGACCTGACCGGCGTACTGCCACCGGTATCGATCCTCAGCGAAGAGCAGGCGGCCTACCACTTCCTGTCCGGTTACACCGCGCTGGTGGGCTCCACCGAAATGGGTTCGGGCAGCGGCATCAAGTCGACCTTCTCCACCTGCTTCGGCGCGCCGTTCTTCCCGCGTCCGGCTGGCGAATACGCTGAACTGCTGATCAAGCGTATCCGTGGTTTCGGTTCCAAGGTGTACCTGGTCAACACCGGCTGGACCGGTGGTGGCTACGGCGTGGGCAAGCGCTTCAACATCCCGACCACCCGTGCGGTGATCGCGGCCATCCAGAGCGGCGCACTGGTCGGTGCTGAAACCGAGCACCTGGACATCATCAACCTGGACGTGCCGAAACTGGTACCGGGTGTTGAAACCGTACTGCTCAACCCGCGCAACACCTGGGCTGACAGCGCTGCCTACGACGAAGCGGCCAAGGGCCTGGCTTCGCTGTTCATCGAGAACTTCAAGAAGTTCGACGTTTCCGACGCCATCAAGGCAGCGGGTCCGCAACTGTAAGTTGCTGCTCGCCAGCTGAGAAAAAGCCGCCCGAATGGGCGGCTTTTTCGTTTGTACCAGCAATGAAGGTTTGCAGCGCTTATCTGTCAGGCCATGGTGCGTTGCAGCAGATGTAGGAGCCGGCCTTGCCGGCGAAGCGCCGCGGGCGGCGCTCAATACCCAGTGCGCTAGAAATGCATTGCCGGGCACATAGGCGCCACCGAGATCCTCGGCCGGACCTAATTGAAGGAGATCACAGCTACTTGCCTTGAAAGTGCATCAGGGTGCTGAAAGCGCATGCCTTGATTTCACCAGTGCACTCCAGACCGAGCGCCGCCCGCGCGGCGCATCGCGGGGCAAGGCCCGCTCCTACATCTGCTGCAACGCACCACGGCCTGATAGATCGGCGTTGTCAGCCTTGTTGGCTCGACAGCAGATCGCTGTGAGCAGTTGAATCACAAGTGTGGGAAGCTTCTCTACCTTTTCCGCCCGGTACAGGCCACCCATGACCCACCTCCCCGAACGCCACCACTACCCCCACGTCCACCCCCTGCCGACCCGCTGGCAGGACAACGACGTCAACGGCCACATCGCCAGCGCCACGGTCTACGCCTTCTTCGACAGCGCCGTGCAGGCCTACCTGATCGAGCATGCCGGGCTCGACCCGCAGGATGGCGAGGTGGTGGGGTTCGTGGTCAGTTCGGGGTGCGACTTCTTTGCCTCGGCCGCCTTCCCCGAATGCCTGGAAGTCGGCCTGCGCGCGGTGCGGGTGGCCGGCAGTTCGGTGGAGTACCAACTGGCCCTGTTCAAGGTCGGTGAAGCTCAGCCCTGCGCCGCCGGGCGCATGGTGCAGGTGTTCGTCGAGCGTGCCACCGGCCAGCCCGCCAGCTTGCCGACGGCCCTGCAAGGCGCCCTGGTAGCCCTGCAAGGCTGAAACCCGGCGCGGTCAGTCGTTGATGCGGATGATGCCTTCGCGCACCGCAAACAGCACCAGGCCCGGTATGTCGTGTATCTGCAGGCGGTGCATGATCTGCGAGCGGTGCGCCTCCACCGTCTTCACGCTCAGGCCCAGGCCATCGGCAATCGAGCGGGTCGACTCGCCTCGTGCAATCAGGCGCAGGATCTCCAGCTGGCGGGTGGTCAGTTGCATGGTGCTGCTGCCGGCATGGCGTTTGCGGCTGTGCTTGACCGCCTGCCCGATCACCAGCGGCAACACCGCCGACGACAGGTACTGGCCGCCGTTCTTCAACGCCTGCAACGCCAGCTCCAGTTCCAGCACGGTGGCAGTCTTGAGCAGAAAGCCGTGGGCACCCTGCTGCAGGCACTTCATCACGAACTCCAGCTCCGAGCGCGCCGACAGCATCAGCACCATGCTTGCCGGCACGCGCAGGCACAGCTCGCGCAGGATCTCTTCGCTCTCCAGCGCATCCAGCGCCATGTCCAGCATGATGATGTCGGGCTTGAGCTGTTCGGCGAGCTCGACGGCGCTCACGCCGTCACCGGTTTCACCCACCACTGCGTAATCTTGTTTTTGTTCGAGCAGCGCGCGCAGCCCCGCTCTGAACAGGGGCGACTCGTCTGCAAGGAGTATTCGGCAAAGCATAGGTAGGCCTGTGTCGCAAGGTAAGGGGCGGTGTATGGCTCAGCTGGCACGTGGGTTGTCGCTGAACTGGGCGATCAGCGCCGGCAACCGTGTCAGCGGTTCCACCGCCTGGGCCGCACCCAGCCGTATGGCTTCCTTGGGCATGCCGAACACGATGCAACTGGCCTCGTCCTGTGCCACGGTGGCGGCGCCTTGCTCACGCATGCTCAGCAGGCCTCGGGCACCGTCATCGCCCATCCCGGTCATGATGATGCCAAGGGCATTGCCCCCGGCATGCCGGGCGGCGGAGCGAAACAGGACATCGACCGAGGGTTTGTGCCGATTGACGGCGGGACCGTCGAGCACCTCCACCAGGTAGTGCGCACCACTGCGTTTGAGCTGCATGTGCAGGCCCCCCGGGGCCAGCAGTGCCAGGCCGCTGTGGACACGGTCCAGATGCCTGGCCTCGCGCACCTCGATCTGACAGAGGCTGTTCAGGCGCCTGGCGAAGTCGGCAGTGAACCTGGCCGGCATGTGCTGCACGATCACGATGCCCGGGCAATCGCGCGGCAGCTGACGCAGGATGAACTCCAGCGCCTGGGTGCCGCCGGTCGAGCAGCCAAGTGTAACGATTCGCTCGGTGGTTTTGCTTGGGGTTGCAGGCAGTGCACTGGTTTTTTCTTTCGCCTGCGACAGAGGTAACAATACCGGGCGGGTGCGGGCCGCTTCCTCGATGCTGCGGATCAGCCCGCTGGCGAGGTTTTCCAGGCTCTGGCGCAGGCCCAGCCGGGCCTTGGTGAACACGCCGACCGCCCCGGCGGCCAGGGCCTGGAGATTGAGGTCGGTGCCGGCTTCGGTGAGGGTCGAGCAGATGATGGTCGGCGTGGGGCGCTCGGCCATGATCTGGCGCAGAAAGGTCAGGCCGTCCATGCGCGGCATCTCGATGTCCAGCACCAGCACATCGGGCCAGTCCCGGCGCATCTTCTCGATGGCATACAGCGGGTCGGCGGCCATGCCGATCACGCGGATGCGCGGGTGGTCGTTCAGGCACTGGTTGAGCACCTGGCGCACCAGCGCCGAGTCGTCGACGATGAACACCCGCACCGGCGCCGCCGCACGCTCGGTCATACGCGCTCGAACACCGAGGGGTGCACCAGCCTGAGCGGCAGCTCGAAGCCGTGGATGCTTTCGGCGTGCCCGATGAACAGCAGCCCGCCGGGGCGCAGCTGGTTGACCAGGCGCTGCACGATCAGCTGTTTCTGCGGGGTGTCGAAGTAGATCAGGATGTTGCGCAGGAATATCACGTCGAACGGCCCCAGGCCTTCGGGCAGCGGCTGCACCAGGTTGATCTCGCGCAGGCTCACCCGCGCTCGCAGGTGCGCCTGCACGCGCAGGCGCCCGTGCATGTCGCCGACCCCGCACAAGCAGTGGCGCTGCATCCAGCCATCGGGAAAGTAGCGCGCCTGGGCGATGTCGTAGATGCCTTGCTCGGCCAGCGTCAGCATGCTCTGGCTGAGGTCGCTGGCCAGGATCGACCAGTCGCTGCCGGTGGCGTGCTCGGCCACGGTCATGGCCAGGCTGTAGGGCTCCTCGCCCGACGAGCAGGCCGCGCTCCACAGCCGCAGCGGCCCCTTGCGCCGGCCCAGCCACTGGCCAAGGAATTCGAAGTGCGGGAACTCGCGAAAGAAGTAGGTCTCGTTGGTGGTCAGCAGGTCGATCACCAGGCGCCGCTCGCGGCTGTGGGTCGGGCGCTCGATCAGGTGCAGGTAGTCGCGGTAGTTGTCCAGGTGGTAGTGACGCAGGCGTTTCATCAGGCGCCCGGCCACCAGCGAGCGCTTGTTGCTGGCCAGGTGGATGCCCGAGGCGCTGCTCATCAGCGTCTGCAGGCGGCTGAACTCCTGTTCGCCCAGCACCGGCAGTTTGAAGGTCGAGGGCATTCAGGAGCCCTTCGCCGCCTGGCTGAGGTAGCGGATATCTTCCAGCGACAGCACCTGGGGCATGTTCAGGATGATCAAAAAGCCCTGCTCCTGCTGGGCCATGCCGGCAATGAAGTCGGCACGGATGCCGGTGCCGAACGGCGGCGCCGGCACCACCCCGTGCGGGTCGATGTCGAGTACCGCGTCCACCGCATCCACCACCAGGCCGATGCGCTGCACGCCGTCCTCGAGGGGCAGGGCGATGATCACGATGCAGGTGCGCTTGCCGGCCTCGGTCAGTTCCATGCCGAAGCGTGCTGCCAGGTCCAGTACCGGCACCACGTTGCCGCGCAGGTTGAGCACGCCGTGAATGTAGGCGGGCATCATCGGCACGCGGGTGATCTCGGCGTACTCGATGATCTCGCGCACCAGTTCGATGGGCAGTGCATAGCCGGCCTCACGCACGCGAAAGGTCAGGTGCTGGACACTGGTGGGCAGGTGCGGCGCGGGCGCCGCAGACTCTAGGGTGTGCATGGGTACGCCTCGGTCAAGTGAAGCTGACGAACTGGCCTTCATCGATCAGCGCCTTGTGGGTGGGCTTGTAGGCGCCGACTTGCGGTTCGCCCACCCGGGGCAGGGCACGCGCAGTGCTGCCGGCCTCGAAGCGGAAGAAGCCGATCAGCTCCTGCAACTGGCCGGCCTGGGCGTTCATCTCTTCGGCGGTGGCGGCCAGCTCTTCGGAAGCCGAGGCGTTCTGCTGGGTGATCTGGTTCATCTGGCCCATGGCGATGTTGATCTGCCCGGCGGCGCTGCTCTGCTCCTGCGAGGCGGCGGTGATTTCCTGCACCAGGTCCGAGGTCTTCTGGATGTTGGGCACGATCTCGCTGAGCAGGCTGCCGGCCTGTTCGGCCAGTTGCACGCTGCTGGAGGCCACCTGGCCGATTTCCTGCGCCGCCACCTGGCTGCGTTCGGCCAGCTTGCGCACCTCGGCGGCCACCACGGCAAAGCCCTTGCCGTGATCGCCGGCACGGGCGGCCTCGATGGCGGCGTTGAGCGCCAGCAGGTTGGTCTGGTAGGCAATGTCGTCGATGATGCCGATCTTCTCGGCGATCTGCTTCATCGCCAGCACCGTGTCGCCCACTGCGCCGCCGCCCTGCACCGCGTCGTTGGCCGCCTTGCCGGCGATGCCGTCGGTGACCTTGGCGCTTTCGGTGTTCTGCGCGATCGAGGCCGACATCTGCTCGACCGAAGCGCTGGTCTGCTCGACGCTGGCGGCTTGCTCGTTGGCCGCCTGGCTCAGCGATTGCGAGGTCGAACTGACCTGTTCGGAGGCCGACGACAGCGCATCGGCGGCGCTGCGTACATCGCCCAGGATGCTGCGCAGGCGCAGGGTCATGTTCTGCATCGAGCCCAGCAACTGCCCGGTCTCGTCCTTGTGGGTCACTACCAGGTCCTGGCTCAGATCGCCGGCGGCCATGCGGTCGGCGGCCTGCACTGCGCCTGCCAGCGGCCGGGTGATGCTGCGGGTGACCAGCACGCCGATCAGCATGCCGATCAGGGTTGCGGCGCCGACCAGGGCGATCATCTGCACCCGCGAGCGTTCGTAGATGACGCTGATCTCGGCGTTCGCCTCGCCGGCGCGCGCCTGCTTGGCAGCGCTGGCCTCACCCAGCAACTGGTCGACCACGTTGGCCGCCGCGACGTTCTGCGGCATCAACGCCAGCGCTTCGGAAGCAATCTGCAGGTCGCCCGACTGCTGGTGCACCCCCAGCAACTGGTTGGCCACGCTGATGTAGGCCTGCAGCGGCGCGTCGATTCTTTCCACCTGGGCGCGGCCTTCCTTGGTGATGAAGTGCTCGCGCGCCTTGATCAGCAGTTCGCGGGTCCTTTCCATCGCCGCGCGGGCGGTGGCGGCCGACTGGTCGCGCTCCTGGGCGGTGGTGGAGAGCAGGCTCTGGCGCACGGCGCGGTTGGCCATCAGCAGCTGGATGTTGGCTTGCTGCAAGGTGCTCAGGCCGGCCACGTCCAACTCGTACATGCGGTCCGACAGGCCGTTGACCTGCTCCAGGTTGCGCAGGCCGATGACTCCGATGAGCGCGGTCAGCGCCACCACCAGCAGAAAGCCCAGGGTCAGGCGCACGCCTATCTTCATATTGCTGATCAACTGCATGTCTATTCTCCGGAAGGGCTTGGCAACAGGTGCGGCGTCTCGCCTTCGGCGCGTTGCTGCGACTGGCGGAACAGGCTGGGGATATCGAGTATCAGCGCCACCTGGCCAGAGCCGAGGATGGTCGAGCCGCTGATGCCACTGAGGTGTTGGAACAGTTGCCCCAAGGGCTTGATCACGGTCTGCAGTTCGCCGTGCAACTGGTCGACGATCAGCCCGGCATGCTGCCGGCCCTGGCTGACCACCACGATGTTGCGGCGCACGCAGGCGCTGCGCGGCAGGCCGAAATGCGGTTGCAGGTCGATGCACGGCAGCGGCCGCCCGCGCAGGTTCAGGTGGCCCTGCTCGGCCTGGTTGGTGGGGGCCTCCATGCATTCGGTGACCATGTCCAGCGGGATCACGAAGTGCTCCTCGCCCACGCTCACCAGAAACCCGTCGATGATCGCCAGGGTCAGCGGCAGGCGGATGCGGAAGGTGCAGCCATGGCCGGCCCTGGAGTCGATCTCGATGACCCCGCGCAACTGGTCGATGGCGCTGCGCACCACGTCCATGCCCACCCCGCGTCCGGACAGGTTGGACACCTGCTCGGCGGTGGAAAAACCCGCTTCGAAGATCAGCAGGTGGATGTCCTGTTCGCTCATCGGCGAATCGCTGTCGAGCATGCCGCGGGCGATGGCCTTCTCGCGGATCTTCGTGGTGTTCAGGCCGCGCCCGTCATCCTGGATCTCGAGCACGATCATGCCCGAGTCGTGGTAGGCGTTCAGGCGCAGCTGACCCTGCTCGGGCTTGCCGGCAGCGCGGCGCTCGGCAGGGGCCTCGATGCCGTGGTCGATGGCGTTGCGCACCAGGTGCACCAGCGGGTCGGCGATGCGGTCGATCAGGGTCTTGTCCAGCTCGGTGTCGCCGCCGCTGATGGTCAGCGCAATCTGCTTGTCCAGCGCCTGACTCACATCGCGCACCACGCGGTGGAAGCGGTTGAAGGTCTCGCCCACTTCGACCATGCGCAGTTTCAGCGCCCGCTCGCGGATCTGCTCCACATGCTGCTGCACCGCCTGCACGCTTTCGATGCAGGCGGCGTGGGTACTGCGCAGGGCCTGCATCTGGGCGCCGGCGGTGGCGATGACCAGCTCGCCGACCAGGTTGATCAGCTCGTCGAGCTTTTGCGCAGCCACCTTGACCTGGCTGCTGGAGGCAGTGCGCGGCTCGCCGGCGGGCATCGATGGCAAGGGTGTGGCGGTTGCAGGCGCCAACGTTTGCGCCGGTGCGCGGGGTTCGGCCGGCAAGGCGGTATCGGTCGGCTCCTGGGCCTGCAGGCGCAGGGTGCAGAAGTCCTGCACCAGGGCGAACACGTCTTCGAGCTGCTCGCGGCTGGCGTCGCTGTGCAGGCTCACTTCGAAGCCCAGGTAGCAGGCCTCCGGGTCGAGGCTGTCGAGCTCCGGCACGGCCCAGGTGAGGGTCTGCAGGCTGAGGATGTCGCCCAGCCGCGCCAGGTAGCGGATGAACGCCGCCGGGTCGAAGCCGTTGCTCAGCAGCTCGCTGGCAAAGCGGATCGACAGGTGCCAGGTACGCAAGCGGGGCGCACCGTGCGGGGCTGCCAGCGGGTTGTCCACAGACGCGGGCAGCTCGCCCTGATGTGCCTGCAATGCCGTCAGCAGGGCGGCCTGGCGTGGCGTGTGCGCTGGCATGCTGACCTGCTGCGGGTCGATGCTGTCGAGCATCACCCCCAGTTCGTCCATGCACTGCAGCATCAACGAGGTGAGCGGAGCGTCCAGCACCCGCGCACCGTCGCGTACCCCCATCAGCAGGTTTTCCAGCTGGTGCGCCAGCGCCACCAGTGGGTCGAGGGAGAAGATCCCCGCCGAGCCCTTGAGCGTGTGCACGGCGCGAAACAGCGCGTTGATCGCCGCGTCGTCATCGGGGCGGGCTTCCAGGCGCAGCAGGCTGTCTTCGGCTTCCTTGAGCAGGTCGCGGGCCTCTTCGAGAAAGCCCTGCAGCAGCTGGCTCCATTGCTCGGCGTCGAACATGCTCACTCCTCGCACGGCACGGGGCTACCGGCCGGGCACAATGCGGGCAGGCGCAGCAGCTCCAGCAACGCCCGGGCGTTGCCCGGCAGGGCGATCACCTCGGCGTCGTGGCCATTTGCGCAGAGGGTCTTGTGCAGGCTCAGCAGCAGTTGCACGCCGGCACTGTCGAGCTCGCCCAGGCCGCCCAGGTCCAGTTGCCAGGGCACTGGCTGAGCGGGCAACAGGGCCAGCAGCTGCTCGCGTGCGGCGCGCACCTCATAGATGGTCAGGTCGCCGTCCAGGCGTAGCCGTGCGGGGGTGTCGGCGGTGGCTGCGGCGAGTGTGAACATGCGCGTCAGCCAATCAGCTTTTCGACAGCCGCCAGCAACTGCTGGGGCTGGAACGGCTTGACGATCCAGGCCCGCGCTCCGGCCGCCTGGCCCTCGGCCTTCTTGGCCTGCTCGCTTTCGGTGGTGAGCATCATGATCGGGGTGAAGCGGTATTCGTTGCGCGCCTTGAGCGCCTTGACCAGGCCGATGCCGTCCAGGTTGGGCATGTTCACGTCGCTGATCACCAGGTTGATCTTCTGCCCGGTGAGCTTGTTCAGCGCGTCGCGCCCGTCACAGGCTTCGATGACCTGGTGGCCGGCGCTGGCCAGGCTGATTTTCACGAGTTGGCGCATCGAGGCGGAGTCGTCCACGATCAGGATGGTCTTGGCCATGTTCAGGGCTTCCGGAGTTAGAAAAAGGTCACGTCGCTGCTGGATGCCGACTGGCTGTGGCCAGCCCGTTCCTCGCTGGTGGTGAAGCGCTGGCGCAATTGCTGCAGCCAGCCTTGCGGGTCGTGCAGGCGCGGGTCGTCGTGCGCCAGGGCATCGAGCAGTTGCAGCAGGTCGGCCTGCAGGTGGTCGAGCATCTGGTCGGCGCGATCCTGGAACTGCAGGCTGACCATGATCGCGTGGATATCTGCCTGGGTGGCGCGGGCATCCTGTTGCAGCGCCCGCGAGGCGCCGTCGAGGGCGTCGAGGTTACCGCCCAGGTCGCTGATCACCTCGTCGAGTACCTGCTCCAGCTCGCGCAGGTTGGCCTGCTCTTCGCTGCCCAGCGCGGTGGCGGCATCGATGCTGGACTGGATCGACTGGTTGATCTCGCCCACCTTGGCGTCCATCGACTGGCCGGTCTCGGCCGACAGGCTGGAGAGCTTGCGCACCTCGTCGGCGACCACCGAGAAGCCGCGGCCGAACTCGCCGGCGCGGGCAGCTTCGATGGCGGCATTGAGCGCCANNGCCAGCAGGTTGGTCTGGCTGGCAACTTCCTGCACGCGCTTGGCCATCTGCTGGAGCTGGCCGGCGTAGCTGCCCAGATGATTGATGGTGGTCAGAAATTCATGCTGGCGCTGGCTGCTGGCGGCGAAGCTTTCGGTGACCCGGCGCAGGCGCTGGTTGGCCTCGCGCAGGTTCTCGCCCACGCCGCCATTGGCCAGCACGTTGTCGGCGTCGTTGAGGCTGTGTTCCAGGCGTTGGTTGATGGCGCCGAAGCGTTCGAGCAACTGGCTGATGTTGTCGCCCAGCAGGGTTCGGCTCTGTTGGAGGCTGTCGATCCAGCTGGGCGCCACCACCGGCAGCAGGGTGTGCAGTGGCGGCTGTTCGAGCACGATGGGCGCGTCGCTGACCGCAGCCACCTGTGCCACGGGGCGCGGGCGCAGCAAGGTGCTGGCAAGCAGCACCAGCGACAGCCCGGCCAGGCCCAGGGGCAGCAGGTCGAGCAGCAGGCCGCAGGCGCCGAGGGCCGTGCCGATCCATATTCCCAGGTACATCCGCATTCCGTGCGCCCACTGCGTCGCTTAAGGTGGGGCGGATCATAGCGATTGCTATTTGACGTCAAAATCGGGACGCCCCTTAAGCCGACCCGTCAGTCACAAAACAGCCGACGCAAACAGGCCCCTGCCGATGTTGATCGGACAGTCAATATAAAAGGCTGGAAAGCTGGCCGAACAACAGGCTCGAAGGTTTTCGCGCAGGGGGCGGGGCGGGGAAAGGCTTAGGTGAATGGCTTAAGCCAATGGCGTGATGGCACATGGCTTGATTGCTACGTTTGCGGGTACAACTGCGGCGCTGCCGGCGCGGGGCCGGCAGCGTCGATGGAATTCAGCGGTGACGCCAGCGTTTGTCGTGCTTGCGATGGCCGTAGTGGTGGCCGCGATCGCGGTAGTGGCGGCGGTCATCGTAGCCGCGGCCGCGGTTGTTGTAGCGGCGGTCTTCGTCGTCGCTCTTGTTGCCCATGTAGTTGCCCAGTGCACCGCCCGCACCGCCGCCGGCTGCGGCGCCGATCAGGCTGCCGGTGTTGCCGCCCACGCTGCGGCCCACCACGTTGCCGCCGGCCGCACCCAGTGCGCCACCGATGGCCGCCTCGCCGCGGCTGCGCTTGTCGGCACCTACCGCGCTACCGGCTGCACCGCCCAGGCCGGCGCCGATGGCCGAACCGGTGCTGCCACCGATCGACTGGCCAACCACCGAACCCAATACCCCGCCCAATGCGCCGCCGATACCGGCTTCGGTGGAGCCACCTGCCGAGGCAACGCCACTGAGCAGGCCGAGAGACAACAGCAGAATCGAGGAGTACTTCATAAGGGAGCCTCAAAGGGATGACGAGGCGATCCTGAGGCTCTGCAACACGCGCTGGCAACGCAAATCCGACGATTGGCACGACGTGTATACAATTTTATAAGTTACTGTTTTTACAGTGAAACTTAATGCGTTTTTGCGGGTCTGAGCTTACTTGGGACGAAGGCCCTGGCAGTGATGCCAGGGCCTTTTTCTTGCCCGCAGTTATGCGCTGAACGAACTGGCCTCTTCGCTGGCAAGCCAGCTCCCACAGCGTTCTGCATGCGCCGCAAGACCCTGTGGGAGCCGGCGTTGCCGGCGAAGGGGCCTAGATGATCCTGGCCGTGGCGCTGGCCGCCTCGATCCTGATAGCCACGAACTTCGACGTCGGCGTATGGCTGCCATCGCCCACGCTTTCCAGCGGCACCAGCGGGTTCACCTCGGGGTAGTACGCTGCCGCCTGCCCCGCCGGAATGTCGAATGCCAGCAAGGTGAAGCCCTTGACCCGGCGCTCGCGGCCATCGCCCCACAACGACACGATATCGGCCTTGTCACCGGGGTTGAAACCCAGCCGGATGATATCCGCCTCGTTGGCGAACAGCACGTCGCGCTGCCCCTTGACCCCACGGTAACGGTCATCCAACCCGTAGATGGTGGTGTTGTACTGATCGTGGGAACGCATCGACTGCATGATCAGGTCCGGCACCTGGCCGCTGGCGCGCACGCTCTCGTGCAGCAGGTCGTCGGGCAACGCATTGGCCTTGAAGTTGGCCCGCCCGCTGGGTGTCTTCCACTGGCGCTGGCCGGCGCTGTTGCCCAGGTAGAAGCCACCGGGGTGCTGCAGGCGCTGGTTGAACCCCTCGAACCCTGGAATGGTGTCGGCGATCAGTTCGCGAATGCGCCCATAGTCGGCCACCAGCCAATGCCAGTCCACCGGTTTGCTGCCCAGGGTGGCGGCAGCGATTCCGGCGATCACCGCCGGCTCCGAGCGCATCTGGCGCGACAGCGGTTTGAGCTGGCCGTTGGAGGCATGCACCATGCTGAACGAGTCCTCCACCGTCACTGCCTGCGGGCCCTCGCCCTGCAGGTCGATATCGGTACGTCCCAGGCACGGCAGAATCAGCGCCTGCTGCCCGTGGATCAGGTGGCTGCGGTTGAGTTTGGTGCTGATCTGCACCGTCAGCTCGCAGTTGCGCAGCGCCTGCGCAGTGCGCTCGGTGTCTGGGGTGGCCTGGGCGAAGTTGCCGCCCAGCCCGATGAACACCCGCGCCTTGCCATCGAGCATGGCGCGAATCGCCTCCACCGTGTTGTGGCCGTTGTGGCGCGGCACGGCAAAGCCGAAGCGGCGCTCCAGCGCATCCAGCAGCGCCACCGGCGGGCGTTCGTTGATGCCCATGGTACGGTCGCCCTGCACGTTGCTGTGGCCGCGCACGGGGCATAGCCCGGCCCCTGGCACCCCAAGGTTGCCGCGCAGCAGCATCAGGTTGGCGATTTCCTGGATGGTCGGCACCGAGTGACGGTGCTGGGTGATGCCCATGGCCCAGCACATGATGACTTTTTCAGCCCGCGCATACATGCGTGCGGCCTGCTCGATATCGGCCAGGCCCAGGCCCGACTGCTGCACGATCTGCTCCCAGCTGCTGGCCTCGACCACTTCAAGGTAGGCCTCCACGGCCGCAGTGTGTTCGGCGATGAAGGCATGGTCGAACACCGCTGGCGCACCTGTTGCCTGCGCCTCGCGCTCCCACTGCAGGAGGAACTTGGCCATGCCGCGCAGCAGCGCCATGTCGCCGCCCAGGGCGGGGCGAAAATAGGCGGTGTTGGTCGGACGATCACCGTTGGTGAGCATCTCCAGCGGGTGCTGCGGGTGCTGGAAGCGCTCCAGGCCGCGCTCCTTGAGCGGGTTCACGCACACCACCTGGGCACCGCGCTTGACCGCCTCGCGCAGCGGTTCAAGCATGCGCGGGTGGTTGGTACCGGGGTTCTGGCCCCACACGAAGATCGCGTCGGCGTGCTCGAAATCGTCGAAGGTCACCGTACCCTTGCCGACCCCGACGCTCTGGCCCAGGGCCACGCCGCTGGCTTCGTGGCACATGTTCGAGCAGTCCGGGAAGTTGTTGGTGCCGTAGGCGCGCACGAACAACTGGTACAGGTAGGCCGCCTCGTTGCTGGCCCGGCCCGAGGTATAGAACTCCGCCTGGTCGGGGCTGGTCAGGCCGTTGAGGTGGCGCGCGATCAGGGCGAAGGCGTTGTCCCAGCTGATCGGCTGGTAACGGTCGTTGGAGGGGTTGTACACCATCGGCTCGGTGAGACGGCCCTGGTACTCCAGCCAGTAGTCGCTCTGGCCCAGCAGCGAGGTGACGCTGTGGCGGGCGAAGAAGGCCGCATCGACCCGGCGCTTGGTGGCCTCCCAGTTCACCGCCTTGGCGCCGTTCTCGCAGAACTTGACCATGCCGCTTTCCGGCGAGTCGCCCCAGGCGCAGCCCGGGCAGTCGAAGCCGCCGTTCTGGTTGGTCTTGAGCAGGGCGCGGATGTTCTTCAGCGCGTTGTCGCTGCCGATCCAGGCCTGCGCCACACTGCGCAGCGCGCCCCAGCCGCCGGCGGCGCCGTGGTAGGGCTTGTAGCGGGGGACCGGCTTCTGGTCGGCTTGATGATGCAGGCTCACGGGCGACTCTCCTGCGCCGGGCTGTAGACCCTTGGCGCACTGTGGTGCGGCAGGTGGATAAGGTTGAGCTGGTGGCGGCGCGCCCATTGCAGCGCCAGGCCGGTGGGCGCAGATAGGCTCACCAGGGTCTGGATGCCGGCGCGCAGCACCTTCTGGATCAGCTCCAGGCTGCAGCGGCTGGTGACTACCGCCAGGCCGCCGTCGAGGGCGATGTGCTGACGCACCAGGGCGCCGATCAGCTTGTCCAGGGCGTTGTGCCGGCCGATGTCTTCGCGGCCCAGCAGCAGTTCGCCCTGATCGTTCATGAACAGTGCCGCGTGCACCGCGCCGCAGTGCTGGCCCAGTGGCTGGAAGGCGCTGATGCGCTGGCGCAGGCCGTCCAGCCAGTGCGGCGGCGGCAGGGGCGCGCCGGGCAGCACCTGCAGATCGGGCAGCGCCTGCTCCACCGCCTCGACGCCACACAGGCCGCAGCCGCTGGTGCCGGCCAGTTGGCGGCGCTGGTTCTTGAGGTTCCAGAAGGCGCGGCTGGCTATCTGCACCTCGGCATGGATGGCCGAGCCGCTGGCCGTGAAGCTCACGTCATAGATGTCGTCGGGGGAGGCGATGATGCCGCTGCCGATGCTGAAACCGACGATGAAGTCGTGCAGATCGGTAGGGCTCACCAGCATCACCGCCTGGCTGATGCCGTTGTAGGCGATCGCCAGGGCCACCTCTTCGGCGAGGTCGGCGCCACCCTGGCTGTTGTCGTCAAGCTGGCGGTAGTCGTAGCGGTTGCTGGCAGCGGGCGCGGCCAGGGGCGTGGACGCCCCGCAGGCCGGGGGTTTGATGGTCATCGGCAGGTACCGGCAGGCAGGTCAGCCTTAAGCCTAGGCCTGCACTCGGGTATCGTCTAATCGCTACTGCCGATGCATTGATAGAGCGCGTCGATCACGCCGGGTCGAGCGACAGGCGGTACTCGGCGATGCAGGCCTCGGCCAGGGCCGAGCGCGGCGCGCTGCGGCGCATGATCAGCCCCAGAGGCGCCAGCGTGGTGGCCTGGTCTATCGGTTGCAGGCGCAGGTGCCCGGTGAGTGCTTCGAGCCCGGCGTTCAGCGGCATTACCGCGCAGCACAGGCCACCCTCCACCGCTTGCACCAGCTGATGAACGGCGTCGGTCTGCAACAGCAACTGCGGGGCCAGGCCGCGGGTGTGGAAGGCGTGGTCGATGGACTGGCGAAAGTGCATGCCGGCGGTCAGCAGGCCCAGCGGCAGCTCGGCCACGGCCTCCCAGCTCAACGGCTGTTCGGCGAATGCGAAGTGACGTGGGTCGAACAGCAGGCCCATGCGTGTGTCGCCCAGGGGCAGGGCCTCGAAACGCTCGCTGTCGAGACGCTCCAGGTACGACACGCCCAGGTCCAGGCGGTTGCTCGCCAGCTGGTCGAGAATCTGTTCGGAGCTCAACGCGCTCAGCTCGAAACGCAGCTCGGGGTGCTGGCGGTGCAGGCGCTGCAGCAGCGGCAGCGGGTCGAAGCTCGACAGCGGCACCACCCCCAGGCGCAGCGTGCCGGCCAGGTGCCCTCGACAGGCGGCGGCCTCGGCGTACAGGCCGTCGTAGGCCGAGAGTACCGAGCGCGCCCAGGCCAGCACGCGCTCGCCCTGGGCGGTGAAGCCCTCGAAACGCTGGCCGCGGTTGACCAGCGGCAGGCCCAGTTCGCGCTCCAGGTTGCGCAGGCGCATCGACAGCGTGGGCTGGGTCACGTGGCAGCGCGCGGCGGCCTGGCCGAAGTGGCGGGTTTCATCCAGGGCGATGAGGAATTTGAGTTGTTTGATATCCATCGTCGTTCCGGGGCATTGGCAGGCGAAGCATTCTATCTTGTCCTAGACTGCCTGCTCCGGTCATTGATACCTAAGGAGCACAGGATGAGCATTTTTAGTTTCGTGAAAGAAGCGGGTGAAAAACTGATCGACCTGCTCACCCCCGGCAACGCCAAGGCTGACGACCAGTTGAAGGAGCACGTGCAGAAGGTCGGCCTGGGCAACCCGAACATCCAGACCACCGTCGACGGCGACAAGGTCACGGTCAAGGGCGAGGTAGGCAGCCAGGAAGAGAAGGAGAAGATCCTGCTGGCGCTGGGCAACATTGCCGGCGTGGCGTCGGTGGACGACCAGCTCACCGTGACCGGCCCGGTCGTGGCGGCGGCGCGTTTCGTGGTGGTGAAGAAGGGCGACACGCTGAGTGCGATTTCGTTGGCGGTGTATGGCAATGCCAACCAGTACAACAAGATCTTCGAGGCCAACAAGCCGTTGCTGAGCCATCCCGACAAGATCTACCCGGGGCAGACGCTGCGTATTCCGGAATAAGGCTCCAGCTTGGTGGTGCGGTCTTCGCCGGCAACGCCGGCTCCTACAGGTAAGGTGCCTTGTGTAGGAGCCGGCGTTGCCGGCGAAGCGGCCTACAGCCCCTGCAACAAGTCCCGATAATCTTCCTGCGCGGCAAACTCCGCCGTATCCCGCGGCCCCTTGCGGCTGTCCGGCTGGCGCACTGCCAGCAGGTGCGCCACGCCAAAGTCGCGCGCGCTGCGCAGTATCGCCAGGGTGTCGTCGATGAACAGGCTGCGTGCCGGGTCGAACCCGGTATCCGCGTGCAATGCGCTCCAGAACTGCTGGTCTTCCTTGGGGAAGCCATAGTCATGGGAGCTGATCAGCCGCTCGAAATAGGGCGCCAGCGCCACCCGCTCCAGCTTCAACGACAACGAATCGCGATGGGCATTGGTGATCAGGATCACCCGTTTGCCGGCCTGGCGGATCGCCTGCAGAAAGGTGTCGGCGTCCGGGCGCAGCGCGATCAGGTCGGCCGTTTCCAGTTTCAGCTCGCGCACCGGCAGCTTCAGCTCGGCACTCCAGAAATCCAGGCAGTACCAGTTCAGCGAGCCGGCGTGGCGTTCGAACAGCGGCTGCATTTCCAGCTCGGCCATCGCACGGCTGATGCCATGCAGCTCGGCGTAGCGTTGGGGCAGGTGCTCCAACCAGAAGTGGTTGTCGTAGTGCAGGTCCAGCAGGGTGCCGTCCATATCCAGCAATACGGTATCGATGTCGTGCCAGGCCAGGGAGGGCATGTGAAATATTCTCGTTCGATCCAGACTCGGTGGACGGTATAGTACCCCGTTACCGCCAAGGAGCCGCCCCCTCATGCGCCAGAAACCCACTGTCCTCAGTCGCGAAATTGTTGCAAGCAGCCGCCTGTTCCGTGTCGAAGCGGTCGAGCTGCGCTTCAGCAACGGCACCGAACGTACCTATGAACGCCTGGTCGGGCGCGGCAACGGCTATGGCGCGGTGATGATCGTGGCGATGCTCGATGCCGAGCACGCGGTGCTGGTGGAGGAATACTGCGGCGGCACCGACGAGTACGAGCTGTCGCTGCCCAAGGGCCTGATCGAGCCCGGTGAAGACGTGCTGGCGGCGGCCAACCGTGAACTCAAGGAAGAGGCCGGCTTCGGCGCCCGGCAGCTGGAACACCTGACCGAGCTGTCGCTGTCGCCCGGCTACATGAGCCAGAAGATCCAGGTGGTGCTGGCCACCGACCTGTTCGAAGAGCGCCTGGAGGGCGACGAGCCCGAGCCGATGCGTGTCGACAAGGTCAACCTGCGCGAGCTCTCGGCCCTGGCCCAGCATCCGCAGTTCTCCGAAGGGCGGGCGCTGGCGGCGCTGTACCTGGTGCGTGACCTGCTGACCCAGCGCGGCGTGTTCGGCGCATGAACGACCGCGAACTGATGCAGCAGGTGGTGCAGCTGACCCGGCAGGCGGGCGCTGCCATCCTGCCGTTCTGGCGTGCGGACGTGGCCGTGCAGACCAAGCTCGATGCCTCGCCGGTGACCGCAGCCGATATCGCCGCCCACGACGTGATCGCCGCTGGCCTGCAGCGGCTGGCGCCCCATATCCCGGTGCTGTCCGAGGAAGACTGCGACATCGGCCTGGCCGAGCGCCAACAGTGGCAGCGCTGGTGGCTGGTGGACCCGCTGGACGGCACCAAGGAGTTCATCGCCGGCAGTGAAGAGTTCACCGTCAACATCGCCCTGGTCGAACAGGGTCGGGTGGTATTCGGCGTGGTCGGGGTGCCCACCACGGGGCGTTGCTACTACGGTGGCCAGGGCCTGGGCGCCTGGCACGAAGACCCGCACGCGCCGGCAGCGCCGATCAGCGTGCGTGCGGCGCCGCCTGCCGGCACCCCGTTCACCGTGGTCGCCAGCCGCCGCCACAGCAGCCCCGAGCAGGAGCGCCTGCTGGCCGGCCTGAGTGCGGCGGTGGGTGAGCTGGAGCTGACCTCCGTGGGCAGCTCGCTCAAGTTCTGTCTGCTCGCCGAAGGCGCCGCCGACTGCTACCCGCGCCTGGCGCCGACCTCGCAGTGGGACACCGCCGCCGCCCAGGGCGTGCTCGAAGGCGCCGGCGGCGAAGTGCTGGGCCTGGACGGTCAGCCGTTCGCCTACCCATCCCGCGAAAGCCTGCTCAATCCTTTCTTCCTTGCCCTGCCAGCCGCAGCGCCGTGGCGCGCCAGCCTGCTGGCGCTCGCCTCAGCGGTGTAGCACGTACTGCCCGCCGAACTGCACGGCGGGCGTTTCACTGCCTTCGTTGAACACCTGGGTGTGCAGGGTCAGGCGCGCGCGGCCGTAGCGCTGGTAGGTGGCCACGAAGCGCTCCCAGACCTTGGCCTCGGGCGCCGCGCACACCGCCACGCCGGCGCCGGTGACCGGCAGCGGGTAGCTGATCTGGCCTTCCTGGATGACGATATGCCCGTCGCCGATGCCCGCCTCGCGCAGGCGCAGGTGCATCCAGCCCCAGCCTGCCAGCACGGCCGCGCAATACAGGCTGCCGCCGAACATGGTGCTCTTGTGGTTGACGTTGGCCGCCAGCGGCAATTGCAGGCGCAGCCGCTGGTGCTGCCAGTCGAGTACCTGCAGGCCCATCTCGCGGGTCAGCGGGATGTCGGCGTGCAGCACGTCCTGCAGGTAATGGCTCGGGTTCATCAGCGGTTGTCCTCGGTGTCGTCGGTGCCACTGGCATTGCTGTCGGCAAAGCTCAGGCCGTGTTTGCGCAGCTTGTCGTGCAGGGTCTTGCGCGGCACGCCGAGGGCTTCGGCCAGGCTGCGCATCGAGCTGTGCGGTCGGGTCAGTTCGGCGGCGATCAGCGAGCGTTCGAACTGCTCGACCTGGTCGCTGAGGTTGCCGCTGCCCGGCGCTGCCTGCGCCTGATCGACCGGGCCTGGGCTGTCGCCGTCCAGGGCCAGCTCCAGGCCCAGGGCGAAGCGCTCGGCGGCGTTCTGCAGCTCGCGCACGTTGCCCGGCCACGCATGGCGCAGCAGCGTCGCACGTTGCGCCGGTTGCAGCACGTGGGGGGGCAGGCCGTGGCGTTCGCTGGCGGCGTCGGCAAAGTGCTGGAACAGCATCAGCACATCGTCGCCGCGCTCGCGCAGGGGGGGGATGCGCAGCGGCGCGACGTTTAGGCGGTAATACAGGTCGGCGCGAAAACGCCCCTGGTCGGCGGCCTGGCGCAGGTCTTCCTTGGTGGCGGCGATGATGCGGATATCCAGCGGGATCAGCTGGTTGCCGCCCAGGCGCTCGACCACCCGCTCCTGCAGCAGGCGCAGCAGCTTGACCTGTACATCCAGGCTCATGCTCTCGATTTCATCGAGAAACAGCGTGCCGCCATTGGCGAATTCGAACTTGCCGATGCGCCGCTTCTGCGCCCCGGTAAAGGCGCCGGGCTCGTGGCCGAACAGCTCGCTCTCGACCACCGATTCGGCCAGGGCACCGGCGTTGATCGCCACGAACGGGCCGTCGCGCCGGCTCGACAGGTCGTGCAGCGCGCGCGCCACCACCTCCTTGCCGGCGCCGGTCTCGCCCAGTATCAGTACATCGGCGCGGGTGCCGGCCAGCGCGCCGATCTGCTCGCGCAGCCTGGCCATCGGGGTCGACTGGCCCACCAGGCGCGTGCTCAGTTGCTGGCGGTCGCTCAGGGCCAGGCGCAGGCTGCGGTTGTCCAGCACCAGGCGGCGCAGCGCCAGGCCGCGGCGCACGCTGTCGAGCAGGGCGTCGCTGGCGAAGGGCTTTTCGAGAAAGTCGTAGGCCCCGGCGCGCATCGCCTGCACCGCCAGCGGCACGTCGCCGTGGCCGGTGATCAGCAGCACCGGCAGGTCCGGGTCCTGGGCATGCAGTTGTTCGAGCAGTTGCAGGCCGTCGATGCCGGGCATGCGGATATCGCTCACCACCACCCCGGGCCAGTCGCTTTCCAGGCGCGCGGCCAGGCCCTGGGCGTCGCTCAGGGGCAGCACGCGCAGGCCGGCGAGGTCCAGGGTCTGGCTCAGGGCCTGACGCAGGTGCGGGTCGTCATCGACCAGGACGACCTGGGTGCGGCTGTCGATCAGTGTGTCGGTCGTCATGCCGAGGAGTCCTCCGAGGTTTGAAGCGCGGCGCCGGGGGTGGCCACGCGCAGTTGCAGGGTCAGCAGCGCACCGCCTTCCGGGTGGTTGGCCAGCACCAGCTCACCGCCCAGCGCGTTGATCAGCGTATCGCAGATCGCCAGGCCCAGGCCCAGGCCCTGGGTGCGCGTCTTGGTGGTGAAGAACGGCTCGCGTGCGCGCAGCAGGGCCTGGCTGCTGAAGCCCGGGCCGTTGTCGCGAATGGTCAGGTAGACGCTGCCTTCGCGGCGTTCGGCACTTAGCCAGAGCTTGCGCGGGTTGGCCTTTTCGGTCAGCGCGTCGAGGGCGTTGGCCAGCAGGTTGCCCAGTACCTGGCGCAGGCGGGTTTCGCCGGCCTGCACCCACAGGGTGGCCTCGGGCAGGTCGCGCACCAGTTCCACCGCCATCGCCCGGCGCCGCTTGGCCAGCAGGGCCAGGGCGTCGTCCAGTGCCGGCTGCAGCGCCACGCTTTCCGGCGCATGCCGGTCACGCCGGGCGAAGGCGCGCAGGTGGGCGATGATCGAGGCCATGCGCCCGGTCAGTTCGCTGATCAGCTTGAGGTTGCTGCGCGCATCGTCGGTGCGCTGGTGGTCGAGCAGGATCTCGGCGTTCTCGGCGTAGCTGCGGATCGCCGCCAGCGGCTGGTTGAGCTCATGGCTGATGCTTGCCGACATGGTGCCCAGCACCGACAGCTTGCCGGCCTGCACCAGCTCGTCCTGGGCGCGCACCAGTTCCTGCTGGGCCTGCTCGCGCTCAAGCACTTCGGTCTTGAGGCGGCTGTTGAGGCCTTCGAGGGCGGCGGTGCGTTCGGCTACGCGCAGCTCCAGCTCCTGGCGGGCGCGGGCCTCGAAGTCGAGGCGGTCCATGTAGTTGCGCCGGCGCTGCATCACCAGCCCGAGCAGCAGCATCACCACCAGCAGGGTGGCGGCGCCGATGAACAGCACCGTGCTCACCGAGCGGTCGACCAGGGTGCGCGGGGCCAGGATGCTGACCTGCCAGCCGGTCTCGGGGATGGCCTGGGTCTGGGTCAGCCAGGCATCGGGGTTGAGCCTGAGGGGCTTGGGCGTGGTGGTGGGGTAGGGCTGGATCGCCACGATCGCGTCGCGCTCGGCCTCGCTGAGCGGGCGCGTGGCGCGAAAGCGCCAGTCGGGGCGCGAGGTGAGGATCACCACGCCGTTGTGGTCGGTCACCAGCAGTTGCTCGGGGGTCTTGCCCCACAGGGTTTCGGTGTGGTCCAGGTCGATCTTGGCCACCAGTACGCCGATCACCTGGTCGCCGTCGCGCACTGCTGCGGCGAAGAAGTAGCCGCGCTTGGCCGAGGTGGTGCCCTGGCCGAAGAAACGCCCCAGCCGGCCCTGCATGGCTTCGCTGAAGTAGGGGCGGAACGAGAAGTTGCGCCCGGCAAAGTTGTCGTGCTTGTTCCAGTTGGAGGCCGCCAGGGTGTTGCCGTTGACGTCCATCAGGTACATCACCTCGGCGCCGGTCTGCGCGCAGATGTCGTCGAGCAGGCGGTTGGCGTTGGTCAGGGTCTCGAGGCGTATCGGGTCGGCCAGCACCGCACGCAATGCCGGCAGGTCACCGAGGATCTGCGGCAGGGTCTCGTAGCGGTGCAGGGTGCCCAGCAGGTTGGCCACGTACAGGTCCAGGGTCTGGCGGTTCTGGCTGGCCAGTTCCTCCTGGTAGTAGTGCTCGGCCAGACGTTGCAGCGGCCACAGCAGCGGCGCCAGGCACAGCGCCAGGAGGGCCAGGCTGCGCCAGCGCGGACGGCGGGGGAGGGTCGGGGTCATGGTCATCGCAAACCGGGCTTTGGTGGGGGGCCGCGTTGCAGCCCATCGCGGGTCAAGCCCGCTCCCACAAGGTCATTGATTATCCCGTGGGAGCGGGCTTGACCCGCGATGGCGTCGCAAAGGGCGCAGAAACGTTGGGCGCATTATGCGCTACTTCAGGCACTCGATCAGCGCTTGACGCCAGTCTGGCTGCTCCACCTGCCACTGCTGGCGCAGGCGGCTGCAGTCCAGGCGCGAGTTCAGTGGGCGCTGCGCCGGGGTCGGGTACTCGCTGGACGGGATCGGCAGCAGCTGCGCGCAGGGCCTGCCCTGAGCCTTCAGATGCTCGCCGATGGCCTGGGCGAAACCGAACCAGGAGGTCTGGCCCTGCGCGGTCATGTGGTAGGTGCCCCACGCACCCGCCTGCCCGGCCTGCCAGCGCTGGATCAACGCCAGGGTGCTGGCGGCCAGGCTACCGGCCCAGGTCGGTGCACCGATCTGGTCGGCGACCACGCGCAGCTGCGGTTTTTCCTGCAGCAGACGCTGCATGGTCAGCAGAAAATTGCGCCCGTGCAACGAGTACACCCAGCTGGTGCGCAGTGTCAGGTGCGCGCCGCCCACGGCATGGATGGCCTGCTCGCCAGCCAGCTTGCTGCGTCCGTACACGCTCAGGGGGTTGGGCGCGTCGTCTTCGGTGTAGGGCGTGGCCTTGCTGCCGTCGAACACGTACTCGGTGGAGTAGTGCAGCAGCGGTACGCCCAGCCGTGCGGCCTCCTCGGCAAGTACACCGGGTGCAGTGGCGTTGATGGCGAAGGCCAGCGCAGGTTCGTTTTCGGCCTGGTCGACTGCGGTATAGGCGGCGGCGTTCACCAGCAGGTCGGGGCTCAGCTCGCGTACTACCTGGCGGATGCGTTCGGGCTCGGCCAGGTCGAGCTGTTCGCGGCCCAGTACATGCACCTGGCCCAACCCGGCCAGGCGCTGCTGCAGGGCCTGGGCGAGCTGGCCATTGCGCCCGGTGATGAGGATTTTCATGGGAACAGGTCGGCGTCCTTGAGCAACTGGCCGACCTGATCCTTGGCCGACAGCTGCGGCGGTGCGTCCAGTTGCCAGTCGATGGCCAGCTGCGGGTCGTCCCAGCGAATGCAGCGCTCGGCGCTCGGGTTGTAGTAGTCGGTGGTCTTGTACAGGAACTCGGCGCTGTCGCTGAGCACCCGGAAACCGTGGGCAAACCCCTGGGGGATCCACACCTGCCGGTGGTTGGCGGCCGACAGGTGTACCGCCACCCATTGCCCGAAGGTCGGCGAGCTGCGGCGGATATCCACCGCCACGTCCAGCACCTCGCCCTGGGTCACGCGCACCAGCTTGCCCTGGGGGTTGTGCACCTGATAGTGCAGGCCGCGCAGCACGCCGCGCAGCGAGCGCGAATGATTGTCCTGCACGAACTGTGCATCGATGCCGGTTGCGGCCCTGAAGGCCTGGGCGTTGAAGCTCTCGTAGAAGAACCCGCGGTCATCGCCGAACACCCTGGGTTCGAGGATCAGCACGTCCGGTAGCGCGGTGGCGATCACTTCCATTGCTGGTCTCCGGTCAGGCCGTACAGGTACTGGCCGTAGCCGGTCTTGCCGAAGGCCTTGGCCCGCTCCAGCAGACGCTCCTGGCAGATCCAGCCCTGCTGGAAGGCGATCTCTTCAAGGCAGGCGACCTTCAGGCCCTGGCGATGCTCGATGGTCTGCACGTACTGCGAGGCCTCCAGCAGGCTGTCGTGGGTGCCGGTGTCGAGCCAGGCGAAGCCACGCCCGAAGCGCTCCACGCGCAGGTCGCCACGGCGCAGGTAGGCATTGTTGACATCGGTGATCTCAAGCTCCCCACGCGGCGAAGGCTTGATGTCGCGGGCGATGCGCACCACGTCGTTGTCGTAGAAGTACAGGCCGGTGACCGCGTAGCTGGACCTGGGCTGCGCGGGCTTTTCTTCGATCGACAGGGCGTTGCCTGCCGCGTCGAACTCGATCACGCCGAAACGCTCCGGGTCCTTGACCCAGTAGCCGAACACCGTTGCGCCGCTGGAGTGGGCGGCGGCGCGCAGCAGTTGCTCGGTGAAACGCTGGCCGTGGAACACGTTGTCGCCCAGGATCAGGCACACCGAGTCGTCACAGATGAACGATTCGCCGATCAGGAACGCCTGGGCCAGGCCGTCGGGCGAGGGCTGCTCTGCATACTCGAAGTGCACCCCGAACTGGCTGCCGTCGCCCAGCAGCTGGCGAAAGTGTGGCAGGTCGTGAGGGGTGGAGATGATCAGGATCTCGCGGATGCCGGCCAGCATCAGCACCGAGATCGGGTAGTAGATCATCGGCTTGTCGTATACCGGCAGCAGCTGTTTGGAAATGCCCAGGGTGATGGGGTGCAGGCGCGTGCCGGAGCCGCCTGCCAGTACGATGCCTTTGGTCATGCAATCAGGTCCTTGAAATCGCTGTTGCCCAGGCGCTGGCCCTGGTAGCTGCCGTCCTGCACATGGCGGCACCATTCCAGGTTATCCAGGTACCACTGCACGGTCTTGCGCAGGCCGGTGGCGAAGGTTTCTTCAGGGCGCCAGCCCAGCTCGCGCTCGATCTTGCCGGCGTCGATGGCGTAGCGCAGGTCGTGGCCGGGGCGGTCCTGCACGAAGGTGATCAGGTCGGCATAGCGCGCCACGCCCGCCGGGTGTGCGGGGGCCAGCTCTTCGAGCAGTGCGCAGATGGCGTGCACCACCTCGAGGTTGGTCTGCTCGTTGTGCCCGCCGATGTTGTAGGTCTGGCCCACCTCACCTGCGGTGACCACCTTGAGCAGGGCGCGGGCATGGTCCTCGACGAACAGCCAGTCGCGCACCTGCTGGCCATTGCCGTACACCGGCAGCGGCTTGCCCGCCAGGGCGTTGAGGATCACCAGCGGGATGAGTTTTTCCGGGAAGTGGTACGGCCCGTAGTTGTTCGAGCAGTTGGTCAGCAGCACCGGCAGCCCGTAGGTGCGCTGCCAGGCGCGCACCAGGTGGTCGGACGCGGCCTTGCTCGCCGAGTAGGGCGAACTGGGTGCGTAGGGGGTGGTTTCGGTGAACAGGTCGTCGACCCCATGCAGGTCGCCATACACCTCGTCGGTGGACACGTGATGGAAGCGAAACGCCTCGCGCTCGGCGGCCGGCAGCGTGCCCCAGTAGGCGCGGGTGGCTTCGAGCAGGCTGTAGGTGCCGACGATGTTGGTCTGGATGAACGCCGCCGGCCCGTCGATGGAGCGGTCGACATGCGACTCGGCTGCCAGGTGCATGATCGCCTGGGGCCGGAAGCGCTCCAGCACCGCGCGCACCGTGGCCTGGTCGACGATATCGGCCTGCACGAACTCGTAGCGGGTGTTGCTGGCGATGCTGTGCAGCGACTCCAGGTTGCCGGCGTAGGTCAGCTTGTCCAGGTTGAGCACGTGGTGGTCGGTGTGCTCGATCAGGTGGCGGACCAGCGCCGAACCGATGAAGCCGGCACCGCCGGTGATGAGTATGCGCATGTCGAATGGCCTTTGGTGCAGCGGGTGGTGTTCAGGTGGCTCGTAGCTTGTCGCCAGGCGCCGGCCGGTGCAAGGGCAACGCAGCGCTGGCCGACGTCAGGCTATCGGCCGGATGCCCGCGTAGTTAATAGTGGCTGATCCTGCCGCCGATCTGCGCGCCGAGGGGCAGGTTGTCGGAAAAGTACGCGGTGAACCCGGCGTCGCTCATCGCCTGCTGCATGCGCGGGATGTCGTAGGCCACACGGTGCAGGGTGAACTGGCCGGCGTGCCAGGTGGCGAAGGCCGCACGCGGGTCGCCGTCGCGTGGCTGGCCGACCGATCCGGGGTTGCAGTAGACCTTGCCGCGACCCTGCCAGAGCATCTGCACATGGGTGTGGCCCGAGGCGAAGTGCGTGCCCGGCAGCGCCTCGAAATACGCCTGCGAGGGGCGCAGGTACTCTTCGATGGGGTCGTTCCAGCCGCCGTGCACCAGCTCGATGCCGTGTTGCCGGCCGCGTGCGGGCAGTGCCGCGAGCCATGCCGCGTTGGCGGCCGTGAGGATGCCCTTCTGGTAGTCCAGGCAGGCGTTGGCACTGTTGGAGCGTGGGCAGGGCGTGTTGCTCGACAGGTACCAGTCGTGGTTGCCCATCAGGCTGAAGATGCCGCGTTCGCGCAGCGCGTCGCAGCACTCGTTGATCTGGCAGTAGTACCCGGCCGTGTCGCCCAGACAGATGATCTGCGACACGCCCAGGCGCTCCAGCTCGTCGAGCACCGCCGAGAGTGCGACGAAGTTGCCGTGGATATCAGAAATGATCCCGATCATGGACCACGAGCTCCTCGATGTAGCGCACCGCGAACCCCGGTCGGATCTCGGGGGTAGGGGGCGCCTTGCGGTTCAGGAAGAAGTCCAGGCACATGGCCGCCTCGTTGTAGCCGAAGGCCCGGCGCATGGAGCTGGTGGAGGAGATACGCGGGTTGATCTCCAGCAGTTTCCAGCTGCCGTCGGCGTCGCGGCGAAACTGCAGGTTGGTCGGGCCCACGGGCCTGAAGTGTGCACACAGGCGCGCCACCACTTCATCCAGCGAAGCCTCCTGGCGCACCCAGGCCTTGGCGGTTGAACCGTCGGCGGCCAGCTTGCGCTGCAGGGTGATCGACCCGAAGCTGCCGCCTTCGCCATCGCCGAACACCGCCACGGTGAACTCCTGCTCGGCGCTGCCGATGATCGGTTGGGCCATCAGCACCTCGCCCAGCAGGTGCGCATGGGGTTCGAAGTCGCTGGCGCTTTGTACCCACACCAGGCCCTTGGAGGCATAACTGCGACGAGGCTTGAGCAGGAAGGGCAGGCCCAGGGTCCGGACCAGCTCGGCGAAACTGCCCGACAGGTAGCTGGGGATTCGCGCCGGCTCGTCGGCGGCGGCCAGCGCCTGGTCCATTGCCCACTTGTCGCGGGACAGATCGATCAGCGCTCGGCTGTTGAGCACCACGCCACAGCCCAGTTGCGCCACCTGTTCACGGTGGTCCGAGAACCAGTGCAGGTCCTGCTCGATGCCAGGTATCACCAGGTCGACCGCGTGCTGCCTGACCACCCGTTCGAGCCACGCCGGGTAGTCGGCGCTGGCGGTCAGGGGCGCCTGCGCGAAGGCGTCGCACCAGGCCCTGCCGGCGGCATCGTCGTAGATATCGGTGCCTACCAGCACCACGGACGGGTCGCTGGCACGCAACGACTTGAGCAGGCCGTAACCCATGATGGCGCCCACGCCGGTAACCATGACCGTGCTCATGCCGTGCGCTCCCGATGCTGTCGGATCATTTCGAAACCCTGGTGGATATTCACCTGCGGCATGAAGTCGATGGCGGCGTGCAACGCCGGGTCGAGTAGCTGCGCTGGCAGGTCGGGCACATCCGGCTTGTCGCGCAGAAAGCGCACCTGGCCCTGCTGGCCGAAGGCGGACATCGCGGCCTGGGCGATTTCGCTCAGTGCAGGGCTGTCGGGGTGGACGCAGTTGAACAGCCCGGTGGTCGTGGTGGCGGCCACACGGGTGCAGATCTGCACCAGGTCGTCCAGGTGCAGGTAGTTGCGCCGCGCGTCGTTGTTGCCGAACAGGCTGATGTCGTTGCCGGCCTGGGCCTGGTCGGCGAAGGCATACAGCAGCGGCTGATGGGTGCGGCAGGCACCGGCGGCGTCATACACCTGGCTGGGGCGCAGGATGGTCAGGGCGATGCCGTGCGCGCTGCAGAACAGGCTGGCGAGCTCCTCGGAGTGGCGTTTGGACAGCGAGTAGATGCTGTAGTGAGGGTCGCCCGGGACGTGGCTGGCAAACACCGACGAAATCAGTATCAGGTGCCTGGCCTCGCTGCGTTGTGCCAGTTGGCAGGCGGCCAGCGTGCCGACCGCGTTGACCTGCTCGGCGCGGATCAGGTCGTCGATGCCGGGGCCGCCAAAGTCGGCGGCGGCCAGTACCACCACGTCGAACGGCGGCACGCTGGCGGGTACGCAGTCGGGCTGGCTCAGGTCGAAGAACACGTCGGCATCACGCCGCCCTGCGGTCTGCACCGGGCCCAGTTGCGCCAGGCCGTGGGCGATGGCCTGGCCGATCACGGAGGTGCTGCCGATGACCAGGCTGTTCATTCAGCGTCCAGTTGTGCTTCGAACATGAGTGCGCAACTGAGCTCCGGGTAGTCGATACCAACCGTGCACATTGCCTGGGTCACCGCATCGCTCAGGTCCAGCTTTAGCAACTGCGAGGTGGTGAACGGTTTGAGGAACAGGCCTTCCTTGCGTACCACTTTGTACCCGGCCTCATTCAGCTCGCGGGTCAGGCTTTCACAGGAGTACGCGCGTTGATGGCCAAGCTCCAAGTCGCCCTGGCCCAGTTTCATCATATCGTCGAGCAGGCCTGCGGCATGACCGAAGCGCCGGTGCAGCGACTCGCCGTTGGGGACCAGCACAAAGCAGCGCCCACCCGGGGCAAGGAACTGCTTGAAACGTTGCAGCACCACCTGTGGGTCTTCGACATGTTCCAGAATGAAGCCCATGACAATCAGGTCGAACCGTGTGTCGGACTCGAAGTGTTCGAAGTAGCTTTCGACCACCTCAACCTTGCTGTCGGGATACTGTGCCTGGAACTGTTCGATCACCGAAGACGAACCATCGATGACTACGTGCCGGGCAAAATGCTGCGAGAAGCGATTGGTGGAAAAGCCATGGCCAATGCCAAGTTCCAGCAGGGTGGCCGAGGTATCGCATAGCTGCATGATGCGCTGTGGATACCAGTTGAGCATGATGTTGTTGTCGAAGGCGAAACTGAAGTTGTCGCCGTACGCTGCGATGTAGGTGTCGAGAGTGTTGCTCATGTTGGGTCCTGTAGGCGAAGCGCAAGGTGACGGTTCAAGGGGTCATCGGGTAACGAAACGCATGTAGTCCGGCGCGCGCGGTCCGCAGTTGAACAGCAGGTCGAGAATGCTCACTCCATGTTCGAAAGCCCCCCACTGCTGTGGGTAGGTCGGATAGCCGTCATAGTCGAACCAGCTAAGCTCGATGGCGCTGTCGGCGAACTGTCGTTCATCAAGGTAGTCCCTGGCTGCCGGCCCGGACACATAGTGCGTGGCTCCGGCCTGCTGGCACAGATCGACCAGACGTTCGGTCTTGCCTTCGCCCAGGGTGTAGTCCCACGAGCGGGTGATGCGCGTGGTGATGCCCAGGTAGTCGCACACGGCCTGTATCAGCAGCACGTTGAGCTCGCTCAGGTTGCGGTGCTGGCGGTCCAGGTACAGCGGTTGCAGCCGAGCGGCCACTTCGTGCCAGCAAGGCGCCTTGGCGTAGTTGGCCACCAGGCTCTTCCAGTGCTTGGCCTGCCAGTTGCCCGGGGCCAGCTCGACGTCGCGGATGCGCCGGTTGATGTTCTGCCCTGTCGGGATGGTCAGCCACTCCAGGCCGTTGGGGGTCTTGATGCGGTTACGGTTGCGCCAGTCGTTCTTGGTGTACTGCATGTCGTCGTAGACGATGAACTCGTCCACGGCCGCAATCAGGTCGAAGTAGCCCTTCCAGGGAATGTAGTTGGATTGGAGGATGGCAACCTGCTTCAAGCGTCTGTCCCGGGGTTGGAGGGCGAATTCGACGGCGGGTCAGAATACGTTCAATTCTTTCCCTTCGTCACTCCCCTTGCTTATCGGCAGCAGCGGTGGCGATATAAGCGACAAAAAAAATCGAGGCCTTCTCCATGTCGCTGAACACCCTCATTCACCGCGCCAGCCTGCCATGCCCCGATCTCGACCCGGCCCAGGCGGCGCAGCTGCTGCAGGCGCATTACGGGCTTCAAGGCACGCTGCAGCCGCTGGGCAGCCAGCAGGACCTGAACTTTCGCGTCGATACGCCCCACGGGCGCTTCGTGCTCAAGGTCTGCCATGGCGACTATGCGCAGCAGGAGCTTGAAGCCCAGCATGCGGCGCTGGAGCACCTGCACCGTCAGGGTGTGCCGGTACCGACCGTTCGTCGTGCCAACGGTGGCGAGCCGTTGCTGGCACTGACGATCGACGGCCAGCCGGTGCGCGCCCGGGTGCTCACCTACATCGAGGGCCAGACCCTGACCCGCCTGCCGTACATGGCGCCGCGCCTGATGCACGAGCTGGGGGCGCTGTGTGCACGGGTCGACCTGGCGCTGGCGGACTTCACCCACCCCGGGCTGGAGCGCACCCTGCAATGGGACCCGCGCCATGCCCAGGCGGTGATCGCCCACCTGCTCCCGGTGCTGGCCGACGGGCCGCGCAAGGTGCGGGTGCAGGCCATTGCCGAGCAGGCCCGCGTGGCGCTCGAGCCGTTGCTGGCGCAGCTGCCGATGCAGGCGGTGCACCTGGACATTACCGATGACAACGCCGTGTGGCAGCGCGATGGCGCACGCGAGTGGCAGTTGCAGGGGGTGATCGATTTCGGCGACCTGCTGCACACCTGGCGCATCGCCGACCTGTCGGTGACCTGCGCGGCGCTGCTGCATCATGTCGACGGCGACCCGCTGCGCATCCTGCCGGCCATCGCTGCCTACCATGCGCTCAACCCGCTGCACGAGGCCGAGCTGCGAGCGCTATGGCCGATGATCGTGGCGCGCGCGGCGGTGCTGGTGCTCAGTGGCGAGCAGCAGGTGGGCGTCGACCCCGGCAACACCTACAGCCGCGACAACCTGGCCCATGAGTGGCAGATCTTCGAGGTGGCAGCCGGTGTGCCGTTTGCATTGATGGAGGCGGCGATCATGCAACTGGCCGGCCTTGCGCCCGCGCCGCTGCCGGCCACGGGCATGCTGCTGCCGGGGTTGCGCGACCAGGCTGTGGCGCGGGTCGATCTTGGCGTGCTGAGCGAGCACTTCAGCGCCGGCAACTGGGAGCAGCCCGGCATCGACCAGCACCTGCTGCGTACCCATGCGGCCCCGGCCAGCACGTTGTATGCCCAGTACCGCCTGTCGCAGACCCATATCGACAACCCGCTGGAACCGCACACCTGTGCGCTGCACGTGGAGCTGCACCTGCCCGTGGACAGTGCGCTGGTGGCGCCGTTTGCCGGCACCTGGCGCCACGGCGAGCAGGGCTGGGCGTGCCTTGAAGGTGACGCCTCCAGCCTGTGGCTGCGCGGGGTGGTGCAAAGCCCCGCATCGGGCGCGGTCATCGCCCAGGGCGAGCCGCTGGGGCACGCCACCGAGCTCGAGGTGCAGCTGTGCCGCGTGGCCGGCCTGCAACCGCCGAACTTCGTCGCGCCTTCGCGCGCGCTGGCATGGCAGGCGCTGTGCCCTTCGCCGGCTGCGCTGCTGGGCTTTGACTGCGACGCCGTGCCACTGCCCGACCCGCAAGCCCTGCTGGCGCGTCGCGATGCCAGCTTCGCGCGCTCGCAGAAGCACTACTACCAGCAGCCGCCACATATCGAGCGCGGCTGGCGCAACTACCTGATCGACATGCAGGGGCGCTCGTACCTGGACATGCTCAACAACGTCGCGGTGCTGGGCCATGGGCACCCGCGCATGGTGAGCGAGTCGGCGCGCCAGTGGTCGCTGCTCAACACCAACTCGCGCTTTCACTATGCGGCCATCGCCGAGTTTTCCGAGCGCCTGCTGGCGCTGGCGCCGCCGGGGATGGACCGGGTGTTCCTGGTCAACAGCGGCACCGAGGCCAACGACCTGGCGATCCGCCTGGCGTGGGCGGCCAGCGGCGGGCGCGACATGCTCAGCGTGCTGGAGGCGTACCACGGCTGGTCGGTGGCCACCGATGCCATCTCGACCTCCATCGCCGACAACCCGCAGGCATTGAGCACCCGGCCCGACTGGGTGCACCCGGTGACCGCACCGAACACCTACCGCGGCAAGTACCGTGGGCAGGACACCACCGCCGACTATGTGCGCGATGTCGACGAACGCCTGGCCGAGATCGGCGAGCGTCAGCTGGCGGGGTTCATCTGCGAGCCGGTGTACGGCAATGCCGGTGGCATTCCGTTGCCGGCGGGGTATCTGCAGCAGGTGTATGCCAGGGTGCGCGCGCGGGGCGGGGTATGCATCGCCGACGAGGTGCAGGTGGGCTACGGGCGGCTGGGCGAGTACTTCTGGGGCTTCGAGCAGCAGGGTGTGGTGCCGGACATCATCACCATGGCCAAGGGCATGGGCAACGGCCAGCCGCTGGGCGCGGTGATCACCCGGCGCGAGATCGCCGAGGCGCTGGAGGCCGAGGGTTACTTCTTCTCGTCGGCCGGTGGCAGCCCGGTGAGCTGCCGTATCGGCATGGCAGTGCTGGACGTGATGGAAGAGGAGGGCCTGTGGGACAACGCGCGCGAGGTGGGTGGGTACTTCAAGGCGCGTCTGCAGGCGCTTGTCGATAAGTATCCGCTGGCGGGTGCGGTGCATGGGTCGGGGTTCTACCTGGGCCTGGAGCTGGTGCGCAATGCCGCCAGCCTGGAACCGGCCACCGAAGAGACGGCGGCGCTGTGCGAGCGTCTGCGCGAGCTGGGCATCTTCATGCAGCCGACCGGTGACTACCTGAACATCCTCAAGATCAAGCCGCCCATGTGCACTACGCGAGCGAGCGTGGATTTCTTTGTGGACAGTGTGGAGCGGGTGTTGATGCAGGGGGTGTAGCGGCGGAGTCGGGAGGGCGCTGTCCTGCATTCGCTGGCTTGCCAGCGAAGCAGTCAACGAACCCTCCCTTGCGCCGATTAATATCGATTAACAATCGGACGAACCTGAGAGGTTTAATTATTTTTGGCTTTTAAAGCCGATATTTATCGGCTATAAAGTGCTCATCGTCTTCCCTTGTACCTTCCCAAGGAGGTTCCCATGAGCCGTACCGTCACCGTCGCCGCCACCCAGATGGCTTGTTCCTGGGACCGCCAGGCAAATCTCGCCACCGCCGAAAAGCTGGTGCGCGAAGCCGCCGCCAAGGGTGCGCAGATCATCCTGATCCAGGAACTGTTCGAAACCCCGTACTTCTGCCAGAAGCCCAACGCCGACTACCTGCAACTGGCTACGCCCACCGAAACCAACGTCGCCATCGCGCACTTCCAGACGCTCGCCAGGGAGCTGCAGGTGGTGCTGCCCATCAGCTACTACGAGCTGGCCGGCCGCGCCCGCTTCAACAGCATCGCGATCATCGACGCCGACGGCAGCAACCTGGGCGTGTACCGCAAGAGCCACATCCCCGACGGCCCCGGCTACCACGAGAAGTACTACTTCAACCCCGGCGACACGGGCTTCAAGGTGTGGCAGACCCGCTACGCCAAGATCGGCGTGGGCATCTGCTGGGACCAGTGGTTCCCCGAGTGCGCCCGCAGCATGGCGCTGCTGGGCGCGGAGATTTTGTTCTACCCCACTGCCATCGGCAGCGAACCGCACGATGCCAATATCCTCTCCCGCGAGCACTGGCAGCGTGTGCAGCAGGGGCACGCCGGCGCCAACCTGATGCCGCTGGTGGCCAGCAACCGCATCGGCCGCGAAGAACAGGACGGCTACGCCATCACCTTCTACGGCTCGTCGTTCATCGCCAACCAGTTCGGCGAAAAGGTCGAGGAACTGGACCAGACCGAAGAGGGCGTGCTGGTGCACAGCTTCGACCTGGACAAACTGGAACACGTGCGCAGCGCCTGGGGCACCTTCCGTGACCGCCGTCCGAACCTGTATGGTGCGATCAAAACCCTCGACGGTTCACTGGAATCCTGACCATGAAGACCCTGAACACTACCCCGCGCGCCGACGGCTTCCACATGCCTGCCGAGTGGGCACCGCAAACCCAGGTATGGATGCTGTGGCCCGAGCGCCCGGACAACTGGCGCCTGGGCGGCAAGCCGGCCCAGGCCGCCCACGTGGCGGTGGCCAAGGCCATCGCGCGTTTCGAGCCGGTCACCGTGGGTGTGTCGGCCGGCCAGTACGAAAACGCCAGTGCGCAACTGGACATGCCCAACATCCGTGTGGTGGAAATCAGCAACGACGACGCCTGGGTGCGTGACACCGGCCCGACCTTCGTGATCAACGACAGCGGCGAAGTGCGCGGCGTGCACTGGGGCTTCAACAGCTGGGGCGGCTTCGAGGGCGGCCTGTACGCGCCGTGGAACCGCGACGAACAGGTGGCGGCCAAGGTGCTGGAAATGGAGCGCTGCCAGCGTTACCGCACCGAGGGCTTCGTGCTCGAAGGCGGCTCGATTCACGTGGATGGGGAAGGCACCCTGATCACCACCGAGGAGTGTCTGCTCAACCACAACCGCAACCCGCACCTGAATCGCGAGCAGATCGAGGCGATCCTGCGCGATCAACTGGCGGTGGACACCATCGTGTGGCTGCCCGAGGGCCTGTACAACGACGAAACCGACGGGCATGTGGACAACTTCTGTTGTTACGTTCGCCCGGGTGAAGTGTTACTGGCCTGGACTGATGATTCGCAAGACCCCAACTACGCACGCTGCCGCGCCGCCCTGGCGGTGCTGCAAAGCCAGCGCGATGCCAAGGGCCGTGAATTCGTGGTGCACAAGATGCCGATCCCGGGCCCGTTGTACGCTACCGAAGAGGAGTGCGCCGGGGTCGATCTGGTGGCCGGCAGCCAGGAGCGCAACCCGTCGGTACGCCTGGCCGGTTCCTACGTGAACTTCCTGATCGTCAACGGCGGGATCATCGCGCCGAGCTTCGACGACCCCGCCGATGCCGAGGCCAGAGCGGTCCTGGCGCGTCTGTTCCCCGATCACGAAGTGGTCATGGTGCCGGGTCGCGAGCTGTTGCTGGGCGGGGGCAACATCCATTGCCTGACCCAGCAGCAACCCGCCCCTGCCAAGCGCTGAGAGCGGCCTGGTAAATGAAGCCCGTCATCGACGGGCTTTTTTTTGCCTGCGCGATGGCCGGCGACGCAACTGGCACACCTCTTGTATTCGTTTTGCCTTGTATTTCAAGCAAGTACGACGGCGCAGTTCTGTCACAAAGTTTGATTAAGGTAGCCGCTCACACTTCTGGGAGTACGTGTGGAAATGAATGCGACAAGTGAACCGGTTTCGCACCCGTCGGTGGTGAACCTCGAGGCGCTTGAGGCAGTGGCGCAGTGGTTGAGACACCATGGAACCCTCCGGGTCAGGAAGACCGATCCACGACGTGCACTGGTGGAACGTTATCCACAGGGGTTGATCACCGAGGCAGAGCTCGATGCGCTGCTGGGGGTGTGCTACCGCTGAACTGGAAAGGGCGCCACCGATTGCGGTGGTGCCCTTTTTTGTGGAGGCTGTACTGGCCTCATCGCGGGTCAAGCCCGCTCCCACAGGGGGTGGCGCGGTCTTTGTGGGAGCGGGCTTGACCCGCGATGGCAGCACCGCAGTTCTAGAAGTTGTAGGTACCCGTCACCACCAGGCTGCGCGGATCACCGACCTGGATCTGCCCGGCACTGGTCGCCGAACTGTAGTAGGTCTTGTCGGCAATGTTGCTCAGCGCCGCGCGCACATCCCAATCCTGCGTGCGCCAGCCCACCAGCGCGTCCCAACTGCCATACCCCGGCAGCACGATGGTGTTCCTGGTATCGGCATAACGCTGCCCCACCAGTGTCACACCCGTTTCGGCGTACCAGCCCATTTCCGGTTTCCAGGTGACGAACAGGCTGGCGTTGCGCCGCGCCACGTCGTTGATGCGGTTGCCGGCATTGCCTTCGGTGTCTTCGACGATGGTGGCGTCCTGCAGGCCGATGCCCCCGCGCACATACCAGTTGCCTCCCAGCTTGCCGGTGGCGGTCAGTTCGACCCCGCGCGAACGCTGCAGGCCGGTGAGGATGTAGCGGTCGGCGTTGTCCGGGTCGCGGCTGCGGCGGTCGTACAGCTCCAGCTCGTACACCGCCAGGGTGGTGCTCAGGCGCTCGTCCAGCCACTCGCTCTTGACCCCGATCTCCTTCTGCCGGGTATGTTCAGGCCCGGTTTCGTTGGCGTTGCCCGCCGCCCCCGGGGTGATGCCGATCAGGCCGCCGCCCACCGGCGAAAAGGTCTTGCTCCACGAGGCATAGAAAGCGTGGTCCCTGAGCGGCGTCCACACCACGCCCAGGCGCGGGCTGGTGCTGTTGCTCTGCTGCTTTTCGCTCAGGCCGCTGACCTTGCTGGTGGTGTCCACCTCGAACCGGTCATGGCGCAGGCCCACGAGCAGTTGCCACTGATCGTTCAGGCGGACCTGGTCCTGCACATACAGGCCACGGCTGTGCACGTCTGTATGGTTGTTGCTGGACACCGCCAGCACGCCATTGTGTTGCTGGCCGCGGTCCGGGTTGAACAGGTCGACGCCCGGCACGCCCTTGCCGCTGCGCAGCAGCGAGTGACGGCGCTGCTCGCCCAGTTCGAGCCCCGTGAGCAGGGTGTGCTCCAGGCCGAAGGTCGACACGTTGCCTTCGATTTCCACGGTGTTGAACAGGTTGCGCGTGTTCAGGTCCTGCTGCCAGCGCTGGCGCCCGACCAGGCCGGTGCTGGCGTTGTAGCCGGTGAGGTAGGTGTTGTCGAAGTCGCTGTCGAGCTGGAACAGGCCTAGGGTATGGCGCAGTTGCCAGGCATCGTTGAGCTGGTAGTTCAGGCGCGAGCGCAGCGACTGCGCGGTGTCGTCGATGTAGTCGCGCTGCGGGTCGCCATAGGTGGTGCTGCGCCTGACATCCACCGGGCGACCGGTGCGCGGATCGCCTGGGATACCGCGGTCGGGCGTGCGGTTGTAGCGGCTGTATTCGTACTGCACCAGCCAGTTCAGGTCCGGGCTGAGCTGCCAGCTCATCGAAGGCGCGAACAGCTGGCGGCTGCCGTCGATGCCGTGGCGGAAGCTGTTGTTGTCGCGGTTGCCCATGTTCAGGCGCAGGCTGAGGGTGTCGCTGGGGTCGGCACTGAGGTCGGCATACAGGCTGCGCAGGTCGTCGCTGCCGCCCTGGGCCTCGATGCTGGAGTGTCGGCCGGCTTCGGGCGCCTTGCTCACGCGGTTGATGATACCGCCCTGGCTGCCGCGGCCGTACAGCACCGCCGCCGGCCCCTTGAGCACCTCGATCCGTTCGATGTTGTACAGGTCGCGCACGTACTGACTGTCGTCGCGGATGCCGTCCAGGTAGAAGTCGTTGCTGGCGTCGAAGCCTCGGATGCGCAGGCTGTCGAAGCGGGTGTCGGCGCTGTTGCTGACGTTGGGGATGCCGCTCAGGGCCTTGCCCAGGTCATGGATGCCGTAGTCGTGCACGCTGGCGGTCTTGATCGAATCGATGGCCTGGGGCACGTAGCGCGCCGGGGTGGAGGTGCGGGTGGCGGTGGTCACTTCCTTGACCCGGGGGTCATCCCGGTCGCTGTCGGCGGTTACCGACAGCTCGGGCAACGTGGTGCTGGCAGCACACGCCAGGCTGGAGCTGAACAGGGCGCAAAGCCCCAGAGACACAGGGGAAAGACGGCAAGGGACAGGCGTGGCACGCATCGGCAAAGGTACTTGGTGATGAAAAGGGTGCGAATGGTAATGCTTTGCATTCCCAAATGTTAGCGCTATTTACGCACCTTTGTGGTGCGGTCGTATCCAGGTATTTCCACCCGGGCGCAACCGATTGCGGGCTGCCTTGTCTGCGCCGCTGAAGACGGCGTAATGGCCATATGACTTGTCGTTTTCACGAATTTTTGACATGGCCTTGTACGCACGGCTAGGATCGGACCCAACGCCTGTAGGCCCATCGGCCAAGAGTCCCAAGAAAAGGCCCGCTGCACCCTTGTTGCAGGCGGGCTTTTTGTTTGCAGACCCGTGAGCGTCAACCCACGCAGGGGGCGTGGTTCCTGGCGTTGGTCGCAGAGCGTAAAACACTCCGAAATAAGGAAAATAACATGTTGAAAACACGGATCAGTCTGATCGCGCTGGGGCTTATGGCGGCGACTCAGGCAATGGCCAACGACCAGGCCGCGTCGAACGGTTTCCAGGAAGACAGCAAGGCCAGCGTTCTGCTGCGCAACGCGTTCATCAATCGTGACAAGAAGCATGGCAGCAGTGACCAGTCCGAGTGGGGCCAGGCCTTCATCGGCAAGTTCTCGTCGGGCTTCACCCAGGGCACCGTGGGCGTGGGCGTCGATGCCTTCGGCCTGTACGCCATCCGTCTGGACGGCGGCAAGGGTCGTAACGGCGGCGCCGGTATCGACTTCTTCAAGCCAAGCGATACCGAACCGAGCAACTCCCCGCACAACCTGGCGCGTGCCGGTGCTGCGATCAAGTTCCGCGTCTCCAATACCGTACTGGCATACGGCGACCAGATGCCGACCCTGCCAGTGCTGAACTATGACGACGGCCGCCTGCTGCCAGAGAGCTTCACTGGCACATCGATCACCTCCAAGGAGATCAAGGGCCTGGAACTGAACGCCGGTCGCTACACCCAGGAAGCGCGCAAGAGCGCCGAAGGTCGCGATAGCGGTGGTCTGAAGTCGATCAACGTGTTCGGCGGCAAGTACCAGTTCACCGAGAATTTCACCGGTGCGCTGTACACCTCCGACGTCGAAGACGTACTGAAGAAGCACTACCTGGGCCTGAACTACGTCCACGCCATCTCCGACGACCAGTCGCTGACCCTGGATTTCAACGGCTACAAGTCGGACATCGACAAGAAGTACGTCAACCGTGCAGGCCTGACCGGTGATCGCAACACCATCTGGAGCCTGGCGGCCACCTACGCCTTCGGCCCGCACTCGATCACCCTGGCGCACCAGCGCAACACCGGCGACACCGGCTACCAGTACGGCTGGTACCAGAACCGCCGCGGCGTGGGTGACGGTGGTTCGACCATCTTCCTGGCCAACTCCTACTGGTCCGACTTCAACGCCGAAGACGAGCGTTCGTGGCAGATCGGCTACGGCCTGGACTTCAGCGCCTTCGGCGTACCGGGTCTGACCTACAACTTTGCATACGTAGCGGGTGACAACATCAACACCCACGGCTTCGGCGAAGGCAAAGAGCGCGAAATCTTCAACCAGTTCAAGTACGTGGTTCAGGAAGGTCCGGCCAAGGACCTGTCCGTCAAACTGCGTAGCTCGTTCCTGCGTGGCACCAACAACCTCAACGCTATCGACTACACCGCAGACGGCAACGAAGTCCGCGTATTCGTCGAGTACCCGATCAGCATCCTCTGATCGATTCGACCTTCAAACAACCCCGGCCTAGGCCGGGGTTGTTTGTTTTCGGCGTACCGCATTCGCCGGCGCCACGGGCGCATCCTGCAATTGCGGCGCGAAGCTGTCGCTGCGGGCCATCCGCCACATCCGTGCATAGAATTCGCTATCGATCGAGCCGCTGAGCAATTCGCCGGGCTTGAGGAACACGTGCAACTGCGAAAACAGCCGGATCTCGCTGGCGCTGACGCGGCGTACCAGATGCTTGGGCTTGAGTTCGCTGGGGTGCTCGAGGCCGGCGGCCGCGAGCATCTCGGCCAGCGCATGCAGGGTGTTGCGATGAAAGCTGAACACCCGTTCGGCCTTGTCGGGCACCACCAGTGCACGCTGGCGCAACGGGTCCTGGGTGGCCACGCCGGT
>NZ_DLNW01000049.1:0-42590 GCF_002478435.1 Pseudomonas sp. UBA7500
AGCTGGCGTGGTTCGAAGGGGCTCAGTAACAACAGCTTCGCCAGCAAGGCTGGCTCCTGCAGGTTCACGCGACCCACTGCAGGGGCCAGCCTTGCTGGCGAAGGGGCCCTTCAACCCCTGCTCAAAAACTGGTCTTGTCCCAAATCCCCCGGCCCACCAGCCGCTCCCGATCATGTCGCGCCGCAAAGTCCTGCAATGGCCCCTTGGGCACGATCCCGTTCGGGTTGATGGTCTTGTGGCTCATGTAATAGTGATGCTGGATATGCTCCATGTTCACCGTCTCGGCCACCCCCGGCCACTGATACAGCTCCCTCAGCCAGTTCGACAGGTTCGGATAATCGGCGATGCGCCGCAGGTTGCACTTGAAGTGCCCGTGATACACCGCATCGAACCGAACCAGCGTGGTGAACAGCCGCCAGTCAGCTTCGGTCAGGTATTCGCCGGCCAGGTAGCGCTGGTCGTTCAGTAGCTTTTCCAGTGCATCCAGCTCGGCAAACAGCTCGTTGAACGCCTGCTCGTAGGCTTTTTGCGTAGTCGCAAAGCCTGCGCGGTACACGCCGTTGTTCACGGCAGGGTAGATCCGCTCGTTCAGTGCATCGATGCTCGCGCGCAGCGGCTCGGGGTAAAGGTCCAGGCGATTGCTGGTCAGCCCGTCGAAGGCGGTGTTGAAGATACGGATGATCTCTGCCGACTCGTTGTTGACGATGCGTTGTTCCTGCTTGTCCCACAGCACCGGCACCGTGACCCGGCCGGTGTAATGCGGGTCGTCGCGGGTGTAGCGCTGATGCAGGAATTCAAGCTGGTCGAGCTTGTCGCCCGTCGAACCCAGGGCTGTGTCGAAGGTCCAGCCGTTCTCGCCCATCAGCCAGCTGACCACCGACACGTCGATCAGCTTGTCCAGGCCCTTGAGCGTGCGAAAGATCAGCGTGCGGTGCGCCCAGGGGCAGGCCAGCGACACATACAGGTGATAGCGCCCGGCGTCGGCTGCGGGCAGCTGATTGCGCCGCTGCGCGTTCTCGCGCTGGAAGGTGCCGTCTTTGCCGCTTTCATACCACTGGTCATGCCAGCGGCCATCGATCAACAGGCCCATGGTGGTCTCCTTGGCGATTCGTTCAACTTGGAGCCCAGTGTACGGGTTCAAGTTCGAACCAATGGCGCAAAGCATCGGCCTGTTTGATCGAAAACCCCGATCAGTCGCCTAGCTCAGGCGTTGATCCCACCACTGCTGCCCCTGCGTGAAGGCGTCCTCTCGGGTTTGCCCCAAGCCGCGTAGCGCCAGCGCCATGCTCGATACAAGAGCCAGTTCACCGTAGCTGTTGCGGGCCTCGCCGCGCCATACCGCCAGCAGGTGCTGCAGGTCGAGGCTGGCCGGCTTCACATGGCGCTGGGCCGACAGCTGCGGCCATTCTTCATCCCAGTCTTGGCCATGGGCAGTGCCGTACAGGTGGCTGGTGGCATCCGGATTGATCTCGATCTCACCGCCGTCACCCTTGACCACAATCGCCGTATCGCCCAGCAGCCGACTGGCTTCGCGGTGTACGGCCTGGTAGCCGGGGTGGAAGATGCTCTGCAGGCCGCACCGCGCCCGCAGCGGGTTGAGCACCCGTGCCAGGGAGTGAATGGGCGAGCGCAGCCCCAGGGTGTTGCGCAGGTCGATCATGTGCTGCAGGCGCGGCGCCCAGTCCTGCAGGGGGATGAACGCGATGCAGTGCTCGTCCAGGGCACTGGCGACGCTGGCCCAGTCGCGGCACAGCGGGATCTGCACCTGTTCCAGCACCTGCTCGGTATACAGGCGCCCGGCGGTGTGAGCGCCGCCGCCGTGCAGCAGGATACGCACGCCGTTTTTCGCAAGGCACTTGGCCGCCAGCAGAAACCACGGAAGGTGGCGCTTCTTGCCCGCATAGCTCGGCCAGTCCAGGTCGACCGCGATGGGCGGTGCCTGTACACGCTGGCGCACGGCTTCGGTGAAGCCGGCCAGCTCCTCGGGGCTCTCCTCCTTGTGACGCAGCAGCATCAGGAAGGCGCCCAGCTGCGTCTGCTCGACCTTGCCGTCCAGCAGCATGCCCATGGCCTCGCGGGCTTCTTCCCGGGTCAGGCCGCGGGCGCCGCGTTTGCCTTTGCCCAAAATGCGCACGAACTGGGCGAAGGGGTGTTCGGCGGGCGTTTCGAGGGTGAGCGGGGTAGGGGCAGTCATATGCAGTTGGTCGGCTTTGGCAGGCCCGCGAGCTTCGCGGCAAGTTTGGCGGGGGTGCCGTTGAACAGGCGGTTCAGGTGCAGGCTGTTGCCTTTGTCCGGGCCCAGCTTCAAGGCGGTGTACTTGATCAGCGGGCGCGTGGCCGGCGACAGCTCGAACTCCTGGTAGAACTGGCGCAGCAGCTCCAGTACCTCCCAGTGTTCGGGAGTCAGTTCCAGGCCTTCGCGCTCGGCCAGGGCTTGTGCCACGGGCTTTGACCAGTCCTTCAGGTCGACCAGGAAGCCGTCCTTGTCCAGGGCGATGTCGCGGTTGTCGAGGCTCAGGGTGCTCATAGCCAGCTGTTGACCTTGTCGTGGTCCAGCGACAGCTGCACGAACGCCGGGTAGTCGATGGCCCGGGCCGCGTCGCTGGAGATGCCGCGGGCTTGCAGGTCTTCTTCCAGCGCAAACAGCCTTGCGCCCAGGTTGGCTTGTTGCAGCGCCTTCAGCGGCTCGCTGCCGGGCTGCAGCGCGTACACCGCGTCGCCGCACAGCAGCAGGCCGTCGTTGCTGCCCAGCAGGCGCAGACAACTGCTCAGGCGGTTATCGCCGAACGGCGAGTGGGAAATGACGTGCAGGGTGCTCATCAGAGGGTTACCACCTGGTCAAAACGGTCGATCAGGGCTGCCAGTGCAGCGTCGTCGAGTACCTCGACGTCCAGTGTCAGGTGTTCAGCGTCCAGGCCGCGCTCGAGCAGGCTGCGGGCGTCGGCGAACAGGGCCTCCACGCCGAACATCGGCAGCGCCTGGAGGTTGGCCGCCAGGTTCTTCTGTTGCAGCTGTGCCGGTTGCTGTGCAGGTGCCAGCTGAAACACGCCGTCATCCAGAAACAGCATGCCCAGCGGCAAGTCGAAGGCGCCGCCGGCCAGGGCGATATCCAGTGCCTCGCGGGCCGACGGGCCGGCCCAGGGGGCCTGGCGGCTGATAATCAGCAATGACTTGGCCATTTCAGTCGCCTCCAAAGCAGACCAGGCGGTCGGCGGTTTGTGCAGCTTCGTGCAACTGACCCAGGCCCGACAGCTCCCACGGCGCGGGCAGGTTCACCGCGGGGCGCTGATAACGCTGGGCTTCTTCGGCGTTCAACACGCCACGGCGCAGGGCGGCGGCGATGCACACCACTGCATCGAGCTGGTGCTCGGTGACGAAGGCACGCCATTGTGCCGGCACGTCCAGCTCATCCTGCGGCGCGACCACGTTGGCCGAGGCGCTGTGCACGCCATCCTGATAGAAAAACAGCCGTACGATCTCGTGCCCGCTGGCCAAGGCAGCCTGGGCGAACAGCAGTGCACGGCGCGAGGAGGGCGCATGGCCGGGGGAAAATACCGCGAGGGCGAACTTCATGGCAGGCTCTGTCAGCAAAACTGCGCCCATGATAAAGCAAAAAGCCCGCGCCTTGTGGGCGCGGGCCTGGTTGGGGCAGCTTGGCAAGCGGCCTCAGTTCTGAGCTTTGGACTCGGGCAGGAACCAGTTCAGCACCAGCGCACAGATGCCACCGGTTGCCACGCCAGACTCCAGCACATTGCGCAGTGCCGATGGCATGTGCGCCAGGAATTCCGGCACCTGCGCCACGCCCAGGCCCAGCGCCAGGGACACCGCGATGATCAGCAGGGCGCGACGGTCCAGGCTGATGCTGGCCAGAATATTGATACCCGAGGCCGCTACGGCACCGAACATCACCATCGCAGCGCCACCCAGCACTGGCTCCGGCACCGCCTGGATCACCCCGGCCACGCTTGGGAACAGCCCCAGTATCACCAGCATTGCGGCAATCCAGATACCGATATGGCGGCTGGCGATACCGGTCAGCTGGATCACGCCGTTGTTCTGCGCGAACACCGAGCTGGGGAAGGTGTTGAATACACCGGCCAGCAGCGAGTTGGCGCCGTTGACCAGCACGCCGCCCTTGATGCGTTGCATCCACAGCGGGCCTTCGACCGGCTGGCGCGACACCTTGCTGGTGGCGGTAACGTCGCCGATGGCTTCCAGCGAAGTCACCAGGTAGATCACCAGCATCGGAATGAACAGCGCCCAGGAGAAACTCAGGCCGAAGTGCAACGGCACCGGCACCTGGAACACGGCGGCTTCATGCATGCCGGTGAAGTCCAGGCGGCCCAGGTAGCCGGCCAGTGCGTAGCCGACGGCCAGCGCGATCACGATCGCGCAACTGCGCATCCACACCACCGGGATGCGGTTGAGTACCACGATGATGGCCAGCACCACGCCGGACAGCAGCAGGTTTTCGCCGTTGGCGAAGGTACCGTTGGCCATGGCGCCGAAACCGCCGCCCATGCTGATCAGGCCCACCTTGATCAGCGTGAGGCCGATCATCAGCACTACTATGCCGGTGACCAGGGGGGTGATCAGGCGTTTCACGAACGGCAGGATGCGCGAAATGCCCATCTCAACGAACGAGCCGGCAATCACCACACCAAAGATCGCCGCCATCACGCCTTCTACGGGCGTACCTTGCTTGACCATCAGCGCGCCGCCGGCGATCAGCGGGCCAACGAAGTTGAAGCTGGTGCCTTGCACGATCAACAGCCCGGCGCCGAAGGGCCCGAAGCGTCGGCATTGCACGAAGGTGGCGATCCCGGAGATCACCAGCGACATCGACACGATCAGGTTGGTATCGCGGGCCGATACGCCGAGTGCCTGGCAGATCAGCAGGCCGGGGGTAACGATAGGCACGATGATCGCCAGCAGGTGCTGCAGGGCAGCGAGCAGGGCGATCAGCGGCCGGGGCCGGTCTTCCAGGCCTAGAACCAGTTCATTGGCCTGTTCGGGCGCTTGTTCGAGTGAGCTCATGGGTGTTGCTGCCCCGGGCAGAAAAAAGGAGCGCATTCTACGGCGCGCGCGGGGATTGGGGTAGTCCAGTTTGCCAGCATTATCTGGCGCTACAGCCCGCGGGGCGTAGGGGTCGGCCTTGCCAGCGAACGAGCGCGAAGCCAGCGCCCCTCAAACGCCACCCACAAAAAAGCCCGCCGAAGCGGGCTTTTTCAACACTCAACCAACCAAGCTCGGATCAGTCGTCCCGACCCATCAGCCCGAACAGTTGCAGCAGGCTGACGAACAGGTTGTAGATCGATACATACAGGCTGATGGTCGCCATGATGTAGTTACGCTCACCACCGTGGATGATGGCGCTGGTCTGGAACAGGATGCACACCGACGAGAACAGCACGAAACCTGCGCTGATCGCCAGTTGCAGGCCGCTGATCTGGAAGAAGAAGCTTGCCAGCACAGCGCCCAGCAGCACGAAGAAGCCTGCGGTGATGAAGCCGCCCAGGAAGCTCATGTCCTTGCGGGTGATCAGCACGTAGGCCGACAGACCACCGAATACCAGTGCGGTCATGGCGAATGCCGAGCTGACCACTTCAGCGCCGCCGGCCATGCCCAGGTAACGGTTGAGGATAGGGCCGAGCAGGAAGCCCATGAAACCGGTCAGCGCGAAGGTGGACACCAGGCCCCATACCGAATCACGCAGCTTGTTGGTGAGGAAGAACAGGCCGTAGAAGCCGATCAGCACCACGAAAATGTTCGGGTAGCCGACGCGCATCTGTTGGGCCACATAGGCCATGACACCACTGAAAGCGAGGGTTATGGCCAGCAGGCCATAGGTGTTGCGCAGGACGCGGCTGACCTCTTGCTGTTCGACCTGCAGGCCGTGGTTGACGGCGTAATCCTGTTCGCGCATGGCGACACTCCTGTGGGTTTGAAACGTTCAGATGCAAAGATCATAACAGAGGCGCGCAGACCAGCCACCTAGAGAGTTTGACAGCTTGTTTCATTTCGGTATTATGGCGCCCGCAATACGAGGAAGCGTGGCCGAGTGGTTTAAGGCAACGGTCTTGAAAACCGTCGATGGGCAACTATCCTAGAGTTCGAATCTCTACGCTTCCGCCACATTCAAAGCCCTGATTAGTCAGGGCTTTTTGCGTTTTTGGGGCATAGTAAAACCACCCATGGGAGCACCCTCGGGAATGGTTTGTTTCGGAAGCGCTTCCGATACTTTCCTTATTTGGTCGGTTTCGCCAGCGCCCCGACGCGGCGATAAACCCGCTCGGTAATGTCGCCCTTGGTATGGCCCAGCAGCAGACTGGCGTGGTCGATATCGGTGATTTCGGAAGCCGCCTTCGGACGGATATCGCGGAACTGGAACTGCCCGATCCGGCCGGCCAGCACCTGGTCGCCGCCGGCGACTGCCTCCTTCACCGCTTCCTCTCTGGCGTCATCCCAACGATGACGGAGCATGGGCGCCGTCACCCGTTTGCCGTTGTCGGTTAGCAGCAGGTATGGCGACCCATGCGAAGCGTTGCGCTCCATAATCTTCCTGATTAGGGCGCCCAGGCTGCTCTCCACGCCATCGACCTCCAGCATGATCCGCAGCTTCTTTTGGGTCTTCTTCTGCTTCACGCCGAGCGTGTTGCCCTCGATGTCGTCCCGCCTCATCACCAGCACGTCCGCCGGACGCTGGCCCGTCAGATACGCCAAGTCCATGGCGTCCTTGAGTTCACTCACTGCTTTCGCATATACCGCGCTCCAGATTGCGTCATTGGCATAGAAGTCTCGCGGTAGCTCCTTGTTCTTGCGCACGCCCTGGCACGGGTTCTCGTTGGTGGTGAGGCCCCATTCCCGGGCGATGTTGAAGATGTGCGACAGGGTGGCGATCTCGCGGTTCGCTCTTACCGGCGCCGTCCTAGCATCGCGATACTTCGCCACATGAGCAGGCGTGATCCCGTCGATTGGCGCCTTTTCGAAGTAATTGCGCAGCTGGCGTATCTCGGCCAGGTTGTCTTTCTGGGTGCGCGCCGCCTTCTTCGGGATTATGTCGCGCTCGTACCGATCGAAGATCGCGCCCATGGTGACCAGGTCCTTCGGTTTTTCTTTCGCCTCCAGTTCAGCCCACTTCAGCCGGGCAATGCTCAAGTCGGTGCCCAGCGGTATTTCCTTCCCATCCTTATCGCGGTAGTAGTAGCTGATCCAAGCCTTTCCCGGGTTCTTCTTGCTCTTGCTGGTGCGCTTGCGCCGGTAAACACCCGGCGGCAAGTCCCTGTTCTCGGTGCTCCTAGGGCGCATTTCACCTCACCTTTGAAATGTCTGGTGTCCATGCGGGGGTAGCGGGTGGAGGCGGCGCAATCGGCACCACTTCAAGCGTCACACCCAGCTTCATGCGGACGTAGTGGCGACCAACCAGCGGTCTGCCGCTTCGGGTTTCAACAAACACCCAGCCTCGCTCTTCGAGCCAGCGGCGCTGATAGCCCCTGGCTTTGTAGCCGGTCAGTTCGGCCAGCTCTTCATCCGAAAGAATTTCGGTTTCCATGGGTAGGCTCCAAGCCGCAGATTGGCGGCAATAGCTCTCCATGCCCGCGCATGTCGGCGGGCTTGAGTTGTAGGGGGGGTTAGGCTGAAGCGGGGCGCTTCATGAAGGTGATCCAGTGCGTCTTTTCGCGCTTGCCGGACTTGTGGCCAAACAGGGGCTTTTCATCGGTGAGGGCCAACAGTTCGCTGACCAGCACCTGGGTTTCGTTCCACTTGAAGATCAGGATTCCTTCAGGTTCCAGTACCCTGAAACACTCGGCGAACCCCTGCCGGATGTCTTCGCGCCAGTCGCTGGTGAGCAGACCGTACTTGGCGCGCATCCAACTGTCGACACCGGCGCGGGTGAGGTGCGGCGGATCGAACACCACCAGACGGAAGGCCGAATCCTCGAAGGGCAACTGCCGGAAGTCCATCAGCACATCCGGCTCAACCTTGAGCACCCGGCCGTCGCAGAGCAGGTGCTCCTCGTCGCGGATGTCGCCGAACAAAGCGCGCTGGTCTTGCTTGTCGAACCACATCATGCGGCTGGCGCTGCACGGATCGAGTACTTTGGCTGCGGCGCTCATCGCGGCCCCCTGTAGATCAGGTAGGCCATATAGGCGAGGGCGATCATGGCATCAGCTCCTTCGGCACCTGGACTGTCCAGCCGGTGATTTTGGTTATGACGGCTCTGCAGATGGCGACGAGTGGAGTCGGGCCCATCAGCCAGTCGGTGGGCTCATTCGGCCGGCTGGGGTAGGCCGTCCAGCCACCCCGCACTGGGCCATCGCCGATCTGATGCTTTGTCTTCAGCGGCCCTCCAAGCACCCAGTTCTCTTGCGGGTTGTACCGCTCGCAGCGTTCGGTTGCTTCGCCGCGGTACTGGACGAACACCCTGGCCGGCGCGCCGTAGTGCGGCTTGGCCACATGCACATCCAGCCCCTCGGCCTTGGCGACCGCCCAGGCCAGTTGCTCGCCCACCAGGTCGGCCGTCTTCAGTTCGATCAGGTCGGTCATGGCGTCACCACTCTACGACCCCACCAGCACACCGGACCGTCGTCGGTGTCGTGGATTGCCAGGCAGAACCAGCCATCACCATCGGGCCGGTAGGGTTCCCAGTAGCTGCAGTCCGGGTCGTGGCTTTCGAAGCACCTGTCAGCTATAGCCTCGTCGGCGTATTCCAGGCTGACCTTGCCGACCTCCAGGCCCTGCTCAGCAATCCAGGCCTTTCACTTGTCGCCATCACCCTCGTCGAAGTCGGGTAGGTCCGGGTGCTGGAACATTCCGTATTCGTCGCGCACGACCGGCGCCGGCTGAATCAGTTTGATTTCTTCAGGCATGACTCTCTCCTGCCGCAGTCCGCAGCAAATGATTGAAGTTGTACGTTTATTTATAGGTGTACAGGTGATGTAGAAGTTACTTAGCCGGTCGTCTGAAATACAAAAAAGAGCTCCCTAACAGGCTGGCCAGACTCACCATTTTGAATACGATCAAGTGCTAACAACCGGAAAAAGGAGTCCGAAATGAGACATCGTGGGGAGTGTTACTGGGCGTGGGCGGATCCTCGATTGCACACCAGAACTCACGACGAAATGCTCGACGACGGTACAACCATCGACGTTCAAGTGAGGCTGTCGAGGACGGGCGCCACACAAATGTTTATAGGTGTGTATGCGGCATGTGGTGTGGCTATTCTCGAAGAGGCTTACGATTCACGCCCGCAAGAATCAATGACACGCGCCTTGGCATGGGGCGTAGGTAGAGCTCGCTGCATTGCAGTCGAGCCGGAACCAGCTCGTGCAGTTGCTAAGCAGGCCTAAATCTCAAGGGATGCGAACCCACCAACTCTGGGCGTAAGCAACGCCTTCGATGATCTCGATTCCTGTAAACGTCGCGCCCAGAGTGGACATACCAGTCATGACTGCTTCATACAAGGGTGGCAAATCAGGCTCGCCCGGGTGAACTCTGAGGATCGACGCCGAGTTTGAAGCCCGACCCAGCGGCGCGAACTCATCCAGGCGTAAATGCACGTCACCGCGGATCGGGTTGAATGCGCGGATCTCCTTCTGGCTACGCGGCACGCCGCGCACGCGCATTGGAACGATGAGGAAGTGCATAGAGAGTACTGTTCAAATAAACAGTATTTTGTTCCCGCATTGCTCGCCCGTCGATGGCGCTTCGTCGGGTGGAGTACAAATGTTCTCCTGCCGGAGTTTTTCGCTACAGGATGGGGTTCGGCTGGAACGCGAGACCCTTTACGGCCTCGCTGTAAATGAACTTGATCTGCTCCCACGGGATCGTGTGACGTTGCGCGTATTCACCTTCGCCATCGCATATTTCGCATCCTTCTGCTGGCTCCTCCAGGTCAATGCATTCCGGGCATTCGCGAGTGACCTTCAGCTTGAACTCACCGAGCAGCAGGGCTTTGGCGCCGTTCTCGGCCGTGAGCCGCCTGGGCATGAGGCAGTAACCGTCTGGGATAGCTGCCACCGGCTCGCCCTGGTGCTGGGCGTGGCCGTAAACGGCAGTCAGCTCAATGCCTTCAGCGCGCAGGTCGTATGCTCGATCTGGATCGCGGGTGAACTCTTGACCGCCATCGTAGACCCAGCCCAAGGGCTGGGCAGCTGTCAGAAGATCGGACAGGCTGATGTCTGGTGCCTTGCACTGGGCGGCATCTATCGCAGCCATTGCCAGGTCGCGATCACGCATACCGGGGACGACCTTCAGCAGGGTGATGCAGGCAGTGGCAGCCTCAACCTGCTGCTCGGTCCAGATACTGCGCTCAACCAGCATGTAGCCTTCGGGCACGCTGACCATCTGTTCGGTGTTGCTGGATCGGTTTTCTGTGGGCATGGGGATACCTCGAGCCATGTCGCGGCTGTGGTTGGAGAGGTGGGTCTGCAGGAATGGAAGGATTGCTGCCATTGCGTGATGGCAATATGATTTCTGCTTTTTGCGCTCAGAGGTGAACGGTGAGTAAGTACATGCCCCTGGCCGATTTTCTTCGGTCCCAGACTGTCAACTCGATTGTGCTGACCTTTGCGCAAATTGATGAGCTAGTGGGCGGGCTGCCACCGGTCGCGAGAAATCACAACGCTTGGTGGGCAAATTCAAGGACCGATGACTCACACACCTGGGCGCATCTTTGGATCGAAGCTGGTTGGGAGCGTAAGTCCCTTGACCTAAGTGCAGAGGTTGTAGTTTTCGAGCGGCATTCACGCAAGCAAGAAAGTTCGCGCTTCTGGTGGGTCAATCATAAACAGACTTACCAAGCCGAACTTGAAGGGGGTTACATCTGGTCACCCACAAAAAATAAAAATGGCGCTCGAAACCAGACATACATCAACCTGACGCTGGTTAGAGGCGGTGACGTTGTTATCTCCTACGCTGGAGGGCGGATTCGGGCTATCGGCGTTGCGACCTCTGTTTATACCGAACAGGCGAAGCCAGAAGCTTTTGGTCAAGCCGGTCAGAATTGGTCGGATACGGGGTGGTTAGTTCCTATCGAGTGGACCGAGTTGGACAAGGCTGTTCTGCCTAAAGATCACATCACTGCTATTACAAGCCTCTTACCTGCGAAAAACTCCCCTTTACAAGCTAATGGCAACGGCAACCAGGGATGTTACCTCGCTAGTATCTCGCCCGAACTTGGCTCCTTCGTTCTCCGCCTATCCGATAGTGTTGGGAGTGCCATTATCGAGCAGGTTCATGAGTTAGAAGACCAGATGAGGGCGGACGAAGCCGAAAGAGAAATCCAGCTCAATCAGGAGCTGGCCACTACTGAGCGCGAGCAACTGGTCCGTTCGCGTGTCGGCCAGGGAGCATTCCGCCTTCAAGTACTGGAGCGTGAGAAGTCGTGCCGACTGACTGGGGTTGCCGATAAGCGCTTCCTGATCGCTAGCCACATCAAGCCGTGGAAGGATTGCTCGAACATTGAGCGTTTGGACGGTAACAATGGACTCATGCTGGCGCCACATGTGGATAAGCTATTTGACCGAGGCTGGATAACGTTCTTGGATGATGGCGAATTGCTAGTTGCCGATGCTGCGAAGGAGGTTGTGTCAGCATGGGGATTGGCGTCTGGCATGAATGTCGGGGCCTTCACGGTTGAGCAGCGAGGCTACTTGAGCCACCACCGGTCTGAGGTATATAAGGGCAAGCAGCAGTGAGACACACAGCCGTTGTCGCGATGCGTCGTGCTCCGGGCCTCGCGACTTCCTACCGCGGGCCTTGGCGTGGCCCTGGCAGCATGGCGAGGCCAATAGGATGTCGTGCGCCGACACTTGCTCCCACCGGGCCTGGTGCAGGTCCTGACAGACGTGCTGCGTTTCTGGCTGGTTGGCGCTGTGCCATTCAACGGCCACCGGCCAGTGGTTCGCCGCCCAGAGAACCTGGACGCCTGCGGCGCGCGCGCCGGTGCTCCATCCGCCGAGGCCGGCGAACAGGTCGATTGCTGTGGTCATGGGGTTTGGTCCTGAGTTAAGCGGCGCTGGAGGTTGCGTGGTGGTATTCCATCCAACCGATTCTCGGCAGCTTCGTCTTGGGGTTAATCACCGGCTTGCCCTTGGCGTCGGTGAGTTCGCATTTGGCCCTGATGCGCAGATCGCGGCACTGGCCTGACTTCCTGGCCAACTCAATGAACTGCTGGGCGTACTGCGGCGCATCGAACAGATGGCTCAGCTGCTTCACCTTCTCGCTGGCCATGATCGCTGCGGCGCGCTGCTCCACGGCCTCATTCCACTCAGCAAGGGTAAGCTGCAGGGGGGGGGGGGCGCCGGCTTTCCCGCTTGGCCTGGTCGTCTTGGTGATCTTCCTGGCCTCGGCCAGCGCTACGTCGGCGGTCATGCCGAAGACTGCGAATGTGCTCATGGTGTTCTCCAGGCAGCCACCAGCCTCGCCGGGGTGGCGTGATTCGTTGAAGTGGGGTATTGCTGTAGGGGAGTGTGTAGATTGACTAAGGACTTTTAATGCTCACAACTATGCTGACCCTAATCGCTGCGGTAGTAGCGGCATACACGGCTGTGCTCAAATCGAAGCACGAGAAGCTATGGCTAGAACGGTACGAAAAGACCGGAGCAGCTCTATTACGAGCCAATACCATCGTAAGGTTTCTTCAGAGTGAGGTTACCGGCGAGTACGAAGTTCATGGCCTTACATCGCATGAGAAGTCGGCGCTTAATAATGGCTGGCCAACTGCCCGATATGAACTCGAACGAGACATGGTTTTGCTCCAACTTCTGTTTGGCAAAGATGACCTGGTGAAAATCGAAACTGCCTGGTACGAGCTCCAGGAACAACTCTTCTATTTGATCGAAGACTCCATGCCGCATGATCGCCCGGAATATATTAAAAAGGCACTTCCTAAGGCTGAGGCGGTGGAGGCAGAACTGGTTGATTTGGGGCGTAAGAAGTGTGTTGACCCGTTCTACACAGGATGGATAGATACTATTAAGCGACGCACAATTTAGATCGACCTGCGCTTCATTTGATCCACCAGCTGAGATGGCACGTTCTTGATGGTCGTAGGGGGCGCCGCACTTACTGGGTCGGCTCAATCGTTGAATAGGGGAAGGCGCTGGCGGGCAGCGCCGAAGGGTCAGGCCGCGCGGCGCTTCAGTTGATCAGTAAGCTGCGTTGGCAGGTTGCGGATAGTCAGGCTGCCGTCGTCTTGGTCGAACTCAATCTTGGAGCCGAGCAGGTGCGACTCGAAGCTGATCGACAAACCCTCGGCTCGGCCGGTGTAGCGCCTGAACTGGTTCAGTGTGCGCTTGTCCGCAGCGAAGCTTTCCGTCAGGCCGTAGTCGCCGGCTTTGATGAACTCGGCGAAGGTAGTCGGCTGATCTTCGTCGAGCACCTCGGATAGCTCAGTCAGGCTGATCGGCTCGCCGGTCTTGGTTTGAGCTGTCACGTAGGTGACCAGCTCGTGGCTCTTCTCCCGAGCGGTGTCGGCCGGCAGATCCTCGCGCTCGACGTAGTCGCTGAACGCCTTGAGCAGGGTGCGCGTTTCGCCTGGGCTGTCGACACCCTCCTGACAGCCAATGAAGTCTTGGAAATACGCGGTCGATTTGCGGCCTCCCTTGGGCTTGATGAAAGAAATGTACTGCCTTGACACCGGGTTGTTCTTCCACTCGCTCAGGTTGATGCGGGCGGCGAGATGCAGGGTGCGAGAGTCGAGCTGGCGCGAGGTGGCAACAGTAAGGTCTTGAGCAACGGCAACCGTCTCAACCTGCTGCAGGATGGCGACCGTCAGGTAGTCCGTCATGCCCTGCTGATACAGCGCGAACAGCACGTGACCGCCGACGCTCAGGTTCGACTCTTCCATCAGCTTGACCAGGTGCTCGGTCGCGGTGCATGTGAAGTCCATGAAACCCAGCTCACCTTCGATGAACTTGCTCAGCCAGCCGCTGAGCGGGTATGCGCCCGACTGCGCATGAAAGAGGCCCCAGGCCTTTCCCGTCTTGGCGTTGTAGGTGTCGTTCACGTCAGCCAGCAGGTTCTCGATGGCCTGCGTGTCCGGCAGGCTCTGGCGGGCCAGGTGCAGTACAGCAGGGCTGCCGTCGGGCTTCTTGTCGATCTGGTGGATCACAGCGTGGCGAATAGGCATAGGGTTTCTCCGGGGCAGGCGCCGCCCTCCATGGCTGGATGCGGTCGTGTGGTTGGTTCAGTTCAGTATGTCGAGTTGCACTTCGCGGCATTGTTGCTCGCCGTGCGGGAGGGTCTTTGGCGCTTCGATTTCGTCGCCAGGGTTTCGCCTGAGCTCTGCCCGAGTGGCCGCAGCGAACCGTCGCGCTAGTTTTGGTGACACCTTGAAAGCTGGCGCGTCAGGTCGTTTCAAGCGCCGCGTCTGTTCTGGGCGGTCAGCAGCAATGAACGACCGGTGCAGGTCCTGCAGCAGCTCTTGCAACTGGGTGTAGCCGTGAGCTTTCATCGCCTTGGCCAGTTCTGCCCGCGTCCCGGCAGCCGACTCCACCGGCAGGATCTCGATGCCCAGGCGCTCGGCCTCGGCCTTCTTCCTGTCGCGGTAATCCGCCGAGTGCTTCGCTGCCCCCGTCTTCTTCTCGGCCATCTTCAATTCCTTCTGCTGGGTCTCATGTAGTTAGCGCATGAGACATTTGTGCAAGTTGAAACCTAATTTGAAGCAGACTAAATTTAGAGTTCCATCAACTTTTCGGAGACTCAGGAGCATGCCAACTGATCGCGAGCTGCAGCTCGAACAGGCGCTTATAGCAGTGATCGCATCATCAGAATTACTTGGCTGTAACATTGATTTTCTGTGCAATCGCGCCATTGGCGGCATTATTGGCGGTGTTGAGTTCGCCAATATTCCTGAAGCGCACGTTCAGAGTGTTATCGACGAAATTGAAAGGGCGAAAGCTGCTTCGAAACGCAGTATTGACGCAGCCATTCAACAGGGCTGAAAACTATGCGGCGCCGCTTGGGGAGCCAGGTGGCGTCGAGGCCCTCTTCAGACCAGCCCATCGAAATATTGAACCCACCTGCTGACCCGCTCGCCTAACCCTGTATCAACCCACAGGGAGCAGCAGTCATGTCCAACCTCGCCATCTATTTCTGGATCGCCGTTGCGGTGATCGTCATCCTTGTCGACCTATGGGCCATCGTCAGTGTGTTTCGCAGTGACAAAACTGATGGCGTTAAGGTCATGTGGTTTCTCGGCATCGTGATCTTCCCGGTTGTGGGATTGATCATCTGGGCGCTGTTTGGGCCAAGGGGAATCAAGCCAGGGACCGGACCAACTTCGCCAGAGCACAGCAAAGGGTGACAGTAGTCACGTTGCCGGCCTGCCCACCAACTTACGGTCGGCGGCAGCTTCCAGCGCCTGGGCGGTGTTGACCGCGACCTTGTAGTTGAAGCAAAACACCCGGGTCTTGCCCGTGGCGCGCTCGATGATGTGGTAGGCCTTGCCCTTGGCGACGACCTGGTACCGCACAGACTGGGCCGGCGCGGTCAGGCCGAGGATGACGTGCAGGTTTGCCGGCGGCAGGGTGGTTCGTGCACGCATCGCGGCCAGGCCGTCGACGCGCTGCTGCATGGTTGGGTGCATGGGGATCTCCAAGGGACGGGCAAGAAAAAGCCCGGCGTACCGGGCTGGCTCAGTAAGTACCACCTCACGTGAGCTACCGAGGCCGCATGTGGCGGTCCGGCAAGGGCTGGCGGTTACATGGCGGCATCCTCCGTTGTCCGCCACTGGGAAGGCAGTGGCCACCTATGAGTGCAGCTCGTAGGCCTCGGCGCGGCGCAGCACGCGAACCTGGGCAATGCGTCGTTCAGGGGCTCGGCGGTCGCGCCGCACCGGGTCGCCGCCACCTGCAGCAAGTGAGTGCATGGCGATCAGCGCGACAAGCACAAAGCACATCGGGCTGATGATCTGGCGTTTCATGGCCTCGGCGACCATCGCGGCGCGGCGCTGTACGCCAAGCTTGAACATCGCCGCCGACAGCCGCTTCGCGACCGTGCCCGGTGCAATGTCGATTGAGCGGGCGATCTCTTTCGCGGTCATACCCTGGGCAACAGCGAGCAAGCACTGAAGCTCGCGCGGGGCCAGGCCGCGCCCGAGGTGACCTTTCCACTGGCCGCTGACGATTGTGGATTCCATGATTTGCCTCGGTGGGTGGCTGCATTGGTCGTAACGCTCGCCGCCGCAAAACTCCCGGACCAGGGGAGGGCGAGCGTCACGACCAATGCAGCCTGGTGCTGGGGAGTACCAGGCGATTGGGCAGTTTGCGTCAGGCTGACGTGGCGCTGGTTGTTTGGTGGCTTGCAGCCACCTCACCACTGCCCAGGTGACGGGCTTTGCGCTAGGCTGAGCGCTCTCACACAACACAGCCAGCAAAGGAGGGCGCAACCTTGGCAGTTTCGGTGGTTGCAAAATTCATCGCAGATGAATGGTTTAAGATCATGGCGATTCTTTGTTTTGTGGTTCTCGTCGTCTCAATGACCGTCGATCTCAAGGTCGACAACGCTGTCGTGGGGCTCTTTTCACTCTCCGGCTTACTTTGGGGTATCGGTGAGATGGCTTGTCGGCCATTTGTTTCGGGCATTGCTCCGCACCCCTATCAGCTCGGCTCGGTGATCATCAGTGGTCGACCACGTCGAATGAACAAGACAGGGTTCGTCTTGTTTCTGATTTCGCTACTTGTAGCGATTCTCGGTTGCCTAAAGGCTTACCCGCTCGTGGTTTCGATCATTGCCGATATCTAAGCCTTGACTTCCCGTCTGGCCCTGTCGTCAAGGCCAGCCAGTGAAATCTGCCGCGACCCGCTGCTGGCGTCGGTCTTTGGCAATCTTCGAATTGTTGTCTCCGACCGCGACCCTGGTCCGCCGGATAACTGTTCTTGGCGCTTTACGCTGCACGCCCGGGTCAGTTGCCAACCCTCTGAACCGTTCAGGCCGGTTCATCGCTGCCTTCAATCTGGCCGGTGGTGATCCGGCGTTGAGGCAAATCTACAACCAAAAGTTACAGTTCGCAAGCTTTTTGGTTGTAGATTTATGCGTGACTGGCCTTGCTTAAGGGATTGTTTCGGTTGTAAGTGGGTTTGGATTGCAAAAAAAATCCCGCTAAAGAGCGGGATTCTCAATGCCTCACGGGGGCGGGGCGGATTACCGGGTGTACATGGCCCACCAGAAAACGTGCCCGATGATGAGCAGTTGCCCGTCGTGTATTTGCTCGAACGTATAGTCCTCGTCAGGGTGATCGTCGCGATTAAAACTGCGCAACCGGATTCCCGTGGGGAGACGATAGAGCTGCTTTACGCGAAGCTGGCCGCCATGGTTCACGGCATATAGATCCCCATCAACTACGTCACCTAGGGTATTTTTCCCAAGGTCAACGCCGACCGTGGCGCCATCCCGCAGGACAGGCGTCATGCTGTTGCCGCGAACCGTAAGGCATCTCGCCTTGTCGAACTGAACGCGATTATCCCGAAGCTTTCTCTTAGGGAAGCGCAATGATTCTGTGGTGTCTTCTTGGACCGCAAACCTGCCAGTGCCAGCTGCAAGTTCGACCTCGCGAAGAAAAGGGACTGCCAGCTCATCATCACCGATAGGGGTGGTTTCATCCCACGCATCGATGTCGCTGAGGGCTGATGATGCCGAATGGCTCACTGGCGAGTCCCCATCACCCTGAACCAGGTAGCTGACCGACGTCCCCAGAATGCTGGCTATGTCGGCGAGCTTCGCATTTCTCGGGGTCGACTTGCCTGACTCCCATTTCTGGACGGCCTGAGCACTTAGGCCAAGTCTGCGCCCTAGCTCGGACTGGTTCAGTCCGACCTCTTCACGTTTCTGCGCGATGCGCTCACCAATACTTTTCATGTGTCAATCATACAAACATTGGTTGTAGGTGTAATTGCGAATATTGGTTGTAGTTATGCACGGCGCTGGGTTAACCTTTGGTTGTAATTGTAACTTTGAGGTGTGTATGGAGCTGACTGCAATTCAAAAGGCGGCTAAGGCTGCTGGAGGACAGTCCGCTCTCGCTCGGTCGCTCAAGGTTACGCCCCAGGCAGTGCAGAAGATGTGCGCTACCGGGCGCGTGCCTGCCGAGAGAGTGCTGGACATTGAAAGACTCACAGGGATCGGTCGATCTGAGCTGCGGCCGGACCTTTACCCGAGAAGCACAGATGAGGCCGCGTGAGCCAGTAGCAGTCACGGTGCATGGATTGATTATCCGCTCGCCAGTGCACCACTAGTAGCGGCCAGTAATAGCTGTTGATTCATCCAGTGCACAAATCGCAGACGAAAAAAAACCGCCTGGCAGGGCGGCTTCTTCAATACACAACGAGGTCGATTATGCACCCGGCTATCGATGCAAGCAATACCAGCCCTATCTCGTCAGGTTTCAGCTTCTCCGCGAACCTGTCACGTCAGGTCGAGTCACCGAGGGTTGCAGCGTGAGCACCATAGTAATGAGTCAGTGCTGGCCCCTGCAAGGCATGAGCCCTGCACAGAAGGCGGTGCTGATCTCGCTCGCCGACAATGCGAACGACGAGGGCGTTTGCTGGCCGTCAGTTGCCCGTATCGCCGAGCGCACCTGCTTGTCCGAGCGCGCCGTGCGCAACGCATTGCGCTGGCTGGAGCAGGTTGAGGTACTGGCAGCGCATCAGCGCACAGGGCGTTCCACCTGGTACACGGTGAGCCCATACAACTACAACCCCGGCATTTCCTGCCCCCCTGCACCAGATGCCCCCCCACCCCGGCAGGAGGTGCCCCCCACCCCGGCACCAGATGCCGGCCCCCCCGGCATTTCCTGCCCCCAGAACCGTAATAGAACCGTAAGGGAACCGTCAGGATCTTCCGCGAGCACTCCGGGCGACTCGAAACAGAGCCTGGTCTATCAGATCGTCGACCTGTTCAACGAGCTGCTGCCAGAGCTGCCGCGCGTCGTGCTGGTCAACAAGGACCGCAAGTCGAAGGTGCAGGCACGGTTGGCCGAGAGCCCTGTTCACCAGGACCTGGATTTCTGGCGTGACTTCTTCGGCATGGTCCAGGCCAGTGACTGGCTGATGGGGCGAGTAGGGGGGCGGGACAACAAGCCATTCCGGTGCAACTTCGACTGGCTCATTGCGCCGACCAACTTCGTGAAAGTCGTGGAAGGAAATTACAATGCGTGACCTGCACAGCGTCGAGGCCGAGCACGGCCTGCTGGGCGCGATGATGATTCGCCCCGAACTGATCGACACCCTGAGCGATGACCTAACTCCTGAGTCGTTCTACTTCGCCGAGAACGCCGATGTGTTTCGCGCGATCATGGCAACGCGATCTGCTGGCAAGGCGGTGGACTTCCTGACGGTGGCCGACCAGATGGGCAACTGGTCCTGCGAGGGTACCGCCCTGGGTTACTGCGCGGAGATCGTCAACAACACTCCGAGTGCTGCTAACGCCAAGACCTATGCGGGAATCGTGCGAGAGCGAGCCATCGAGCGCGCCCTGTATGACCTTGGCGGGCAGGCCATGGAGATCGCTCAGGATACTGGCGACGTGCAGGCGAAGATCGCAGCTATCCAGGCCGCAGCCATGGCGATCGATAGCAGTGCCGGTGACGACGATATCGTCAAGGCTGGCGATGTCATGGCCGACCAGGTCGAGGTGTGGCAAGAGCGGCACGACCGCCTCGCTCGCGGCGAGACGCTAATTGGCATCTCCACAGGCCTGAAAGACCTAGACGACAAGTTGGGTGGCCTGCAGCCGGATAATTTGTACATTGTCGCCGGCCGTCCCGCGATGGGTAAAACCACTTTGGCCATGGGCTTCATTGCCGAAGCCGCTATCCGCCAGAAGAAATCGTCCTTGGTCATCAGCCTGGAAATGAACAAGGGCCAGCTGATTGATCGGCTGACCGCATCAGAGGGACGAATTCCGCTCTCTCTGATCAAGAACGGAGCCGCTTGCCAGAGCCACGGCACAGAGCTCTCGGTGGCGGCCACGGCGATTCACGCTGCGCCGCTGTACATCGCTGATCGGGCCGGTACCAGCATCGGGCGCATCCGGGCCCTGGCCCGACGCCACAAGCTGCGTTACGGCCTCGATCTGTTGATGATCGACTACCTGCAGCTCACTGAAGGCGAGGGCGGCAACCGCACCGAGGAAGTCAGCAGCATCAGCCGTGGCTGCAAGCTGCTGGCCAAGGAGTTAGGTATTCCGGTCGTGCTGCTCAGTCAGCTCTCGCGCAAGTGCGAGGAGCGCCCGAACAAGCGGCCGATCCCTTCTGACCTGCGCGAATCGGGCGCAATCGAGCAGGACGCCGACGTGATCCTCTTCGTGTACCGCGACGAGGTCTACAACGAAAACACGGAATCCAAAGGGATCGCCGAAATCATCATCGGCAAGGGGCGAGACGTGGAGACCGGCACGGTTCGAACCGCCTTCCTCGGGCAGTACAACCGGTTCGAAAACCTGGCCGCCGGATGGGTGCCCGAACCTAAGGCCCAGCCTGAAAAAGTTACCAGCCTGGCCAGCCGCTATGCCAACAAGGATCGCTTCTGATGGCCGTTCCAATGCTGGCCGCGCCTGACCTCGCAGAGTACCGCTGGGCGCTCTATGCCTGCGGGCATCTGCTCGACCTCACCGCCGAACCTCACCCGCCCGTGGCTCTCTACCGCGACGAGCAGTCGGCGAGGCTGCACGGCCTTCGCATGTGGCCCAGCACTTTCACTGTCATCGACCTGCACGGGGACGAACACCCATGAGGCAATCCAAGTTGACCAAAGCCGCCCGCGGCCGGGAGTGCCAGGTGCGAATCCCGGGCATCTGCAACGGCAACCCAGAAACCACCGTTCTCGCCCATTACCGACTGGCCGGAACCTGCGGTGTCGGCAAAAAGCCGCACGACATGCAAGGCGCCTGGTGCTGCAGCGCTTGCCATGACGCCTGTGATGGCCGCAGCCGTGCAGTAAGCCGCGAACTTGCACGCCAGTACCATGCCGAGGGCGTGATGCGCACTCAGGCCGCACTGCTCAATGAAGGAGTTCTCATCGCATGACCAATACTGCCGCCGTAAAGATCAGCGATGCAGAGATCCGCCGACAGGCCGCCGGCCAAGTGCGTGACCTGCGGGCCCTGGGCAACCACGGCCTGTACTTCCGGTTTCACCGTTCGCGCGAGCGGGGGTCCTGGTATCTGATCCACAAGGGTAAGTGGAACCTGATCGGCTCATACCCAGAGCTGAGCGCAGCCAAGGTTGCAGCAGCCTTGCCGGATATCCGCTTGCGCTTGGAGGCTGGAGAAGGCTCCAGCCTGTCGAGCTGGCTACTGACCGGCGAGCTGCTGGCGTGGTTCGCTGAGCGCATGTCCCGCGACCGTAACCTGTCGGCCAAGCGCAAGAGCACGGCGGCGTCAGCGATCAAGCAGCACCTGGTCCCACGGCTCGGCGAGATCCCGCTGGCCCAGATCGACAAGGCGCTGCTGGACCGCGAGCTGATGTGGCCGATGCAAGAGACGCTGTCTATCGACTACGTGCGACTGGTGTTTCAGCTTCTGGCCCTGTCATTCCGCCAGGCCTTCAAGCTCGGGCTCATCAGCTCGAACCCGATGGCCAGCATTCGCTTTGGTGACTTCTCCAAAGCCAAGGTCACGGTCAAGCCGTCACGGCTGCGTGGCGTGCACCTCGAAGACCTGATGGCTCGCATGAAGAGCACCCTGGCGAACCGCCCGCAGCATGGGGTGCTGGCCCTGATGATGCTGTGTCACGGCACCCGACTGGGCGAAACCCGCCTGGCTCGATGGAGCCACATCAGCCTGGCGGAGCGGGAGTGGTTCATTCCGGCTGAGCACACCAAAACTAGCGTGCAGCACCGCCTGCCACTGACCGACCAGGTGCGCTTCCTGCTGATGGCCTACCGCGAGATCCAGCGCAACGGGGGCTATGACGGCGAGTTCGTGTTTCCGGGGCGCCAGGGCAAGCCGATGAGCGAGGCCAAGGCATCGGCCGTGTTCACCGTCATGGGGCAGGGTGAGTGGACCAGCCACGACCTGCGCAAGCTGGCCCGTACCGGCTGGGCTGACCTGGGTGTCGACCACCTGGTGGGTGAGCTGCTGATCAACCATGCCATGGGCCACAACGTGAAGGTGTACATCCAGTCCGACGTCATGGCCCGCAAGCGCGAGGCGTTGGAGAGGTGGCACGCACACCTTGATCTGAAGGGTTTCGAGTCGGTTCACGGCTTGACCGGTGATAGATCAATGGATTCATGGATTCTCTCGCGGGCCGCAGAACGTGCGGGTTTCGACGGACTTCCGGTATCCACCATAAGCGAGGATTCAAAGTGACAAGGAAGAGCCATGGCCCTGCCTTCAAGAAGGCTGCGATCGAGTTGGCTCAGTGCCCTTTGTGCCGTGGGAGATCGGTCACTCAGGGTGTGTTTCACGAACTGCCATGCAGCCACTGTCATGCCTCGGGCTTTGTGGCGGCTGCAACCGGCGAGGCCCTGGCCCTGGATGAACTGGTGACCCAGCTCGGCATGAGGCTGCAGGCAGCAACACGCCAGATCGAACAGTTGAGGAACCCTCGGGCCAGCGGGCCGGAGGCGACATACCAGGGAAGCAACCGGCGCGGCGCCGGCGGCACCAACTACACCGGGGATTGAGGGGGAAGGACATGAAAAAGCGAACCTATGTAGACAAGGCCCTTGGTGACACTGCCTACATGCTCGAACAATGGGGCTGGTGGCGCATGGACGGCATGGGCGTGCCTCAGTACGTGTGCCCGCTGTATGCGCTTATGAAGGAGCACGCTCCAGCGGAAGGGGGGCTTAAGCAATACGTGATCACGGACGATCTAGCTCTTGCGGTGGATGGCGCCGTAGCCAGACTAAACAAACGAAACCTGCAAATGGGTGGCTTCGTCTGGCTGTACTTCGGTGCTAAGTGGCCGGCCCTGCGGATCGCCCGCGAGCACAAGATGAGCGAAGCCAAGGCCCGCGAACTGATCAACACAGGCGTGGCTTGGATCGATTGCGCGCTGGAGCAATTGCGAGAGGCTGCATAAAAAGCTTTCCGCGCGGATAAACACCTGTTTTCATAGCAGCGTGTCCAGCTTGCAAGCAACGCGACACAGACAAACCCCGGCCTATAAATCGGGGTTTTGTTTGTGTGCAGCCTCCGTTAGAGTTGAGTGTCATGGCGCATCGCCGTAATGCATTTTTCGATGGAGCTGATGATGCACAGAAACAAGGGTTTGGTAGTTCGATTGCTCTCGTACATTCAGGATAGGGATCTGGATGGCTACGGTCTTTACCGGGCGGAGCTAAAGGAATGCCTAGAGAGCGATACCAACGCGAAGCTGGGTGATGTGCCCTCGGCCTTGAATGCCTTGGACTACCATCTTTACCTGGCAGAGACAGCAGGATTTGTGGTTCGCACACCTTCTGAAGAAGAAGGGGATAAGGCGGGCGACAACTTTGAGATAACGTGGGCAGGACATGAATATCTTGCTGCTGAGGCCCAGTCGAAGTATCTCGACCTTACTGGTTTTAATTGAATTCAATTTCAGACTAAACCCACTCATCGTTAGGGGCTTTTCCATTTCTGCAGATGACACGCCCAGCCAGCTGGGCTAAGTCAGTAGTGGCATCGATCAAAGCCGTGCGCTCCCTGATCGGTTACGCGATGAGAGGCTGGGGTGCGTGACCCAGCGATCCAGCCCATCAAGCCGGGCAAGCACCGGCCCTCTGCACCTATTCCAAGGCTCGCCATATCGGCGGGCCTTTTTCGTTTCCAACTCCCCGAAAGGGAGGAACCCGGATGCCCCATATGCCCGAGAAAGACCCTGGCCTTTGGGCCGCCGTGATTGCCTGGGTGATCGCCCACCAGCCACAGCTTTACGCTGCTGGGTTGTCTGTCGGTATTGCCGCCCTGCGCGTTGTGTACGGCGGCGGCACACGACGCCAGGTGATCTTGGAGGGCGCCTTGTGCGGCCTCATCACCCTGGCACTGGTGCCGTTGCTCGAATGGATGGGCCTGCCTCAGGGCATGGCCACCTTCGCTGGCGGCGCTGTTGGCTTCATGGGTGTGGAGAAGCTGCGCGGCTACTCCGATGTGTTCATGTCTCGCAAAGCCCAGGGGTAGAGCATGAAGTTGATCCTGAAGAGACTGATCCCCGGCATCGAGGTAACCAGCCTCGACAGCGAGTGCCGCCACTACGTGCCCGGCCGCCGTGATCACCAGTCCCCGTTTGCGCTGCATACAGAGGATGGCGCCGTGCTGCCGAGCCAACTGAGCACCACCTTGCACAGCGAACCAGGCCAGCCTGTACGCCTGACAGTCGTGTTCACGGTTGACGGGAACAACCTGGCTGTCGAAGGCGATGGCCTGTAGCGGATGCGCCGCCCGGCGCGAACGAATCAACAAATGGACAAAGATGGCATATGAACGAGCAAGAAGCCTTTTCGCACCAAATCGAGAGTCTGAGCCCGAAGAAGGGCGACCTGCTGGTGATCAGCGTGCCGTTTCCTCTGGAGGCGGAAGTACGCGAGAAGCTGGCAGGGGTCCTGAAGGGCACGACCGATCGCCTGGACTGTGAACTGCTTGTACTTGAGGCGGGTATCACCGCTCAACTGCAGCCTGGCGTGAGCGACTTGCTGGCCGAGCAGAAGAAACAGACCGCGCTGCTCGAGCAGATCGCCAGCCAGGACCTGGCGCTAATCGAAGCGCTGGCCGATGACCAGGCGGCAGACGCTGACGCGACTCCGAGGGCCTACCTGAGCGGCGCGCCCATTTACGGTGGCCGGTGATGGCCAAGCTTCCCACCCTGCAATCCAGGCTGAGGCCTGTAGAAGGGCGCAAACTCTCGACCACCAACACATCGGAGCGCCGGATGACCGGCAGCAGGCTTCAGGCTCGTCGCTTGCGGTTGTGGACGGAATCGCCGATGTGCGTTGAATGCGGCCGAGTTGTTGCCTATCCGAATGGCTTCGAGCTCGACCACCGCGTGCCGCTACATCAAGGCGGTGCCGACACCGACGAGAATTGCCAGATCCTTTGCTGTGGACCTGGTGGCTGCCACCTGAAGAAGACGGCGACCGATAGTGTCGAGCTGGGCGTGCACCGATCTGATTCGAAAACGGGGGGCTGACGTGCTTCATCGGGGCGGTGACGTGCTGCAAAGGGGGAGGGGTGGGGTCAGACCTCACACCTTTCCGTTTCGGAAACCTCCCCCTCTCCCATTCGCAGTTTTTTTCTCCTTTCACGGAAAAGTTAACCATGGCTTTAACCGACAAGAAGCGACGGTTTGCTGACGCTTTGCTGTCGGGAGCGTCAAATCGAGACGCGGCCATTGCCGCTGGATACTCCGAGAAAACCGCGTCGCAAGCGGGCTCCAAGCTCGCGAAGGACCAGGATGTCATCGCTGCAATTGGTCGGCATTTGCGCGAACGGCAGGCAGCAGCCACTGAAGTTAAACCAGATCGAAAAGTTAAAGGCCCCACGCCAGAGGATGGCGCTGTCGGGGAGCTTGACCTGGGCGATTTCGACGACCCGATGGACTTTTTGAAGGCGGTCATGAATGAGCAGGCTGCCGAGCCCAAGTTGCGCGTCGATGCCGCCAAGGCACTGCTGCCCTACAAGCACGGCAAGGTCGCCGACCAGGGCAAGAAGGAACAGAAGGCCGCAGCGGCCGATCAGGTCAGCAAGGGGCGTTTCGGCTCACGTCCGCCACCGACACTGGTGGTCAACAACAAGGGGTGACGCATGGAGTGGACGACCGCCTGTCCAGACTGGGAGGCTCGGATCGTTGCCGGCCAATCGCTGATTCCTTTCAAGCCGCTGTTTCCCGATGAGGCCGAGGCCGCGCTTGAGGTGTTCAAGGCGCTGAAGGTCGTCGACCTGCCAGGCCAGCCGACTTTCGGCCAGTGCTGTGATGAATGGGTGTTCGACTTCGTCGCCGCCATCTTCGGGGCATACGATGCCGAGCACGGTAAGCAGCTGATTCGGGAGTTCTTCCTGCTGATCAGCAAGAAGAACACGAAATCGACGATCGCTGCCGGCATCATGCTGACGGCGCTGATCTTGAACTGGCGGCACGACGAGGAGCTGCTGATCATCGCGCCGACGATTGAGGTTGCAGCTAACAGCTACAAGCCGGCCGCCGGTATGGTGCGGGCCGATCCCGAGCTTAGCGAGCTGCTCCACGTCCAGGACCATATTCGCACCATCACCCATCGGGTGAACAACGCGGCGCTGAAAGTGGTGGCGGCCGACACCGACACGGTCTCGGGCAAGAAGTCCGGCAAGATCCTGATCGATGAGGTTTGGGTGTTCGGCAAGCGCGCGAACGCAGACGCCATGCTGATGGAGGCAACCGGTGGCCAGATTTCCCGAGACGAAGGGTTCGTTATCCTGCTGTCAACGCAGAGCGATGAGCCGCCGGCAGGCGTCTTCGAGGAGAAGCTGAGCTACTACCGAGATGTTCGCGACGGCGTGGTCAATGACCGCAAGTCGCTGGGTGTCCTGTACGAGTTCCCCGAGGCCATGGTCAAAAGCAAGGCCTACCTCAAGCCGGATAACTTCTACGTTACCAACCCCAACATGGGCCGCTCGGTCAGCAGGGAGTGGCTGGAAGACGAACTGGCGAAGAACCTGCGCAAGGATGAGGGGGGTCAGCGGAAGTTCCTGGCCAAGCACCTGAATGTCCAGATCGGCATGAACCTGCGAGCGAATCGCTGGGCCGGCGCCGACCATTGGGAAGGGCGGGGCGATAAAAGCCTGACGCTCGATGAGTTGCTGCTTCGAAGTGAAGTGGTAGTGGCTGGAATCGACGGCGGTGGACTGGACGACCTTCTGGGTCTGAGCCTGATCGGTCGCGAGCGCGGTAGCCGTCGATGGCTGCACTGGGCTCATGCCTGGGCACACAAGATCGCGCTGGAGCGTCGCAAGGACATCGTCAGCGTCTTGCAGGATTTTGCGGCAGACGGTGACCTGACCATCGTCGATCTGCCCGGCGACGATGTGCGGGACGTCGCCGACATCATCTGCCAAGTACGAGATGCCGGCCTGCTGCCTGAAAAGCAGGCCATCGGCGTCGATGCCGCAGGCATCGGCGACATCATTGACGAGCTCACCACCGAGGAGCGCGGGATCACTATGGAGAGAATCGCTTCAGTGTCTCAAGGCTGGCGCTTGAATGGTGCGATCAAGACCACAGAGCGCAAGGTGGCCGGCGGTGAGTTCATTCACGGAGGCTCCCGGCTGATGGCCTGGTGCGTGGGCAACGCCAAGACCGTGCAGGTCGGCAACGCAATCGCGATCAACAAGCAGATCAGCGGCACCGCCAAAATCGACCCGCTGATGGCGACCTTCGATGCGGCAACGCTGATGGCGCTGAACCCGGAAGGCTCTGGTGATCTCCAGGGCTTCTTTGATAACCCGATCATGGTAGGAATCTGATGGCCGACAAGAAACCGGGCCGGGTGAAGGCTGCGCTGCAAAACTGGCTCGGGGTACCCATCAGCTTGAAGGACGGCGCATTTTGGCAGGAGTGGTTCGGCAGCTCCGCTTCTGGAAAGCACGTTTCGGTCGACAAGGCCATGCAGCTGTCCACAGTGTGGGCGTGTGTGAGGCTGCTGTCCGAATCCGTCTCAACGCTTCCGCTCAAGCTGTACCGGCGCCTCCCTGATGGATCTCGGGAGGTCGCCAAAGATCATCCATTGTTCCGTGTGCTGTGCCGCATTCCGAACGCCGAGATGACCCCGCAGCGCTTCATGCTGCTGGTCGTGGCGAGTATTTGCCTTCGAGGTAATGCCTTCATCGAGAAGAAGATGATCGGCAGCAGGATCATCGCCCTGGTGCCTCTCCTTCCCCAGTGCATGAGGGTGAAGCGGCAGGACAACGGGCGCCTGAGGTACACGTACAACGAGAATGGCGTGGAACGCGACATTCCCGAGAAGAGCCTGATGCACATCCGCGGCTTTGGCCTAGACGGGGTGTGCGGGATGCTTCCGGTCACAACCGGGCGGGAGATCTTCGGCTCGGCGATGGCGATAGAGGAGGCTGCGGCGAAGGTGTTCGCGCAGGGGATGCAGGCCTCGGGCATCCTAAGCAGCGATGCCAAGATCACGCCGCAACAGCGCGAGCAGCTACGGGCCAGCATGCAAGCGTTCATGGGATCGAAGAACGCCGGCAAGATCATGGTGGCGGAGGCGGGCTTCAAGTACCAGGGCATCACGATGAACCCTGAGGCTGCACAGATGCTGGAATCCAGGTCCTTCGGGATCGAGGAAATGTGCCGTTGGTTCCGCGTGCCGCCGTTCATGGTCGGGCACATGGACAAGCAGTCCAGTTGGGCTGCCTCAGTTGAAGCGCAGAACCTTCACTTCCTTACAAACAGCCTGCGGCCATTGCTGGTAAACATCGAGCAGGAGATCACTCGCTGCCTGATCGGCGAGGCCGATGCCGACGACTACTACGCCGAGTTCGCGGTTGAGGGCTTGCTGCGTGCAGACAACTCGGGCCGCGCAGCCTGGTACAACACGGCCCTGCAAAATGGCTGGATGTCTCGCAACGAGGTGCGGCGGCTGGAGAATTATCCGCCGATCCCGGGCGGCGACACCTACACAGTCCAGTCCGCACTTGTGCCATTGGAGGAGCTCGGCAAGCCGGCAGCAGGCGTATCGCCGGCGGCCTCAGCATTCATGCTTCGGCTGGTCTCGGCGCGCAACAACGACGACCGAGAGGCCATCAACAAGGCTGTCGAGCTGGCATCTCAGGCTCTGGAAGCTGGAAACCCAGACGGACCCATGATGGCCCACGCGCTGATATCGATGCCGCTGCTCAAAGCGGCCTGACCTGGAGTAACCCATGACCCTCAAGACACTACCGGCAGCGCCGGCGGTGCGGCCGCACGCGCGCGTCGAATCCGATCTACTGCCCAAGGCCATGGAGCGCTGGAATCCAGCGATTAAGGCGGCAGCCGGTGACGACTCCACCACTATCACAATGTACGACCCAATCGGTATGGACTGGTGGACGGGTGAGGGCGTCACAGCCAAGCGCGTCAGTGCCGCACTTCGCAGCATCGGCGACAAAGACATCACCGTGAAGATCAACAGCCCAGGCGGCGATGTTTTCGAAGGCCTGGCGATCTACAACCTGCTGCGCGAACACAAGGGCAAGGTGACCGTTCAGGTGCTTGGCCTCGCTGCCTCTGCTGCTTCGTTCATTGCTATGGCCGGCGATGAAATCCAGATCGCCCGAGCCGGTTTCATGATGATCCACAACGCTTGGACCATCGCCGCTGGCGACCGAAACGACTTCACCGAAGTCGCCGACTTCCTCGACCAGATCGACGGAACCCTGGCCGATATCTACTCGGTCAGGACCGGGGATGAGGTCGCCGCGATGCGCGCCCTCATGGATGTCGAGACCTGGATGGGCGGCAGTGCGGCAGTCGAGGCCGGCTTCGCTGACGGCTTGCTCCCATCGGATGCGGCCCAGGAAGACCCGCAAGCCATCGCGCCCCAGCAGGTCGCGGCGCGACGCCTGGATACGATCCTGGCCAAACAGGGCATGCCTCGCTCAGAGCGTCGCTCCCTGATTCAAGAACTCAAGGGGGGTACGCCTAGCGCTGCCCCCTCCGGTACGCGCAGCGCTGCCGAAAACCAGGCCGACTTGGCCAACCACTTTGCCGATCTACAGGCCGCCATGTCGCGGTTCTCGGCAGCAGCCCTCAAGTAACCGGAGAAGATCCCATGGCAGATAATACCGCCGACCTGTTGAAGCAGGTCTCCAACGAGCTCAAGCAGGCTACCAGCGATTTCAGCAAGCAGGCCGAGAACGCGCTGGCCGAGGCCAAGAAGGCCGGAAGCTTGTCCGAAGAAACCAAGAATGCCGTCGACGAACTGGCGACCAAGTTCAACAGCCTGACCGAGGCCGAGAAGCAGCTGAAAGCCCAGCTGGGCGAGCTCGAGCAGGAGTTCGCGCGCCGGCCTTCGGCTGGCACTCCGCAAGCCCAGGACAGCCTCGGCGGCGTTGTGATCAAGAGCGAAGCGCTCAAGCAGTTCGCGGCCAGCATCGAGGGCGGTAAGCGCGTCAACATTCCGGTCAGCGCCGCCCTCCTTTCCACCGATATCCCGGCCGGCATCGTCGAGCCCCAGCGCCTGCCCGGCATCGACACCGCGCCGAAGCAACGTCTGTTCATCCGCGACCTGATCGCCCCGGGCCGAACCACCGCCCCGGCGATCTTCTGGGTGCAGCAGACCGGCTTCACCAACGCCGCCAAGGTCGTGGCCGAGGGTACCGCCAAGCCGTACTCGAGCATCGAATTCGCGTCGAAGCTCACCGCGGTGTCGACCATCGCCCACATGTTCAAGGCCTCCAAGCAGATCCTGGACGACTTCGCCCAGCTGGGTTCGACCATCGATGTTGAAATGCGCTACGGCCTCAAGTACGTGGAGGAACAGGAGATCCTGTTCGGTGACGGCACTGGCGTGCACCTGCACGGTATCGTCCCTCAGGCCTCGAAGTACGTCCCGGCATTCGAGGTAGAGAAACGGTCGGGTATCGATGATCTCCGTCTGGCGATGTTGCAAGCCCAACTGGCGCGTTTGCCGGCCTCTGGCCATGTCCTGCATTTCATGGACTGGGCAAAGATCGAGCTGACCAAGGACTCCCTGGGCCGCTACATCCTCGCCAACCCGTTGGGCCTGGCTGGTCCAGTGCTGTGGGGGCTGCCTGTCGTGGCCACCGAGGTCGCTGCCTTCCTGGGCAAGTTCCTGACCGGCGCATTCCAGACCGGCGCTCAGCTCTTCGACCGTGAAGATGCCAACGTGGTCATCTCGACCGAGAACGCCGACGACTTCGAGAAGAACCTCATCTCGATCCGCTGTGAAGAGCGTGCAGCCCTGGCGGTAAAACGTCCGGAAGCATTCATCTTCGGTGAGTTCGCCGACCCGGTCACCCCGTAACCCTGAGTGAGGGCCGCCCGAGCGGCGGCCCCTGGAGGCATTCATGAAACTGAAAACCCTGAAACCTCTGTATCTTGGCGGCCAAACGCTGGTGGAAGGCACGCCCTTTGAGACCATCGAGCAGCACGGGCGCCAGTTGATCCAGAAGGGCTATGCCGAACTGGACGACTCGGAACGCGAGGTGGTGGTGACCATCTCGCAGGAAGATGCAGTTGGCGCGGGCGTGCTGACTTCCACCAGCCTGAGCGTTCTGACCCAGCCGCTTGCCGCGTCTGGTGCAGTCGGTCCTCTCGTCCTCAAGCAGGAAGGACATGGCAAGTGGATCATCGTCGGCGAAGACGATAAGCAGGTCGGCGATTTCTTGGGCAACAAGGCTGACGCCCAGAAGGAACTGGATCGCCTGGCTGCCGAGGCCAAACCGGCGCAGGAGTAAAACATGTCTGTTATTCCAATCGACCTGGCCATGCACCACCTGCTGGCCGAGCCGGAAGACCAGGCGCTGGTGCAGGCCTATCTTGATGCGGCGGAGGAGGCGGCGATGCAGTTTCTGAATCGCCGCTTCTACCTGGACCAGGTGGCGCTCGACGCGGCCAAAGCAGCATTGCCGGCACACATGCAGGCAGCGCGCGAGGCCAACACTGAGGGGGTCGCTGCAGCCGAGGCCGAGCAGGACCACGTCGCCCGTTGTCGTCTGCTCGAGTACGCCCGCAAAGCGCTGGCTGACGCCTACGACCAGGCCGACGCCATCGCCTACGGCATGGTGATCAACGCCGCCATCCAGTCTGCTTGCCTGCTGAAGCTCGGTCACCTGTTCGCCAACCGCGAGGAGGTGGTCACCGGCACTATTGCAACCGAGCTGCCGCTGGCGTCCCAGCACCTGCTGATGCCTTACCGTATCCGGATGGGTGTGTAATGCGCGCCGGCCGGTTGCGGCACCGCATCGATATCCAGGAGCTGGTGCCGGTACGCAAGCCCAACGGTGAGTTCGGCGAGCCTGACTGGGTGACGCGCTGGCGCAGATGCCCAGCGAGCGTAGAGGATCTGTCCGCACGGGATTTCATTGCCGCCAAGGCCGGCCAGGCAGAGGCAACCAGCCGGATGGTCATTCGGTACCGGCCTGGCGTACTGCCGACCATGCGCATCATTTACCGCGACGAGATCTACAGCATCGTCGGGCCGCCACTTGCCGACCCTGACTCTGGGCTGGACTACCTGACCATTCTGACCTCGAAGGGGGTGAAGGATGGCTGACACAGTCGAATTCAGCCTGATCGGGCTGGATAGCCTGCTGGGCAAGCTGGAGGCCGTCAACTACGACGTGAAGCGCAAGGGCGGTAGGGCGGCGCTGCGCAAGGCTGCCCAGGTCATCATGGCCAAGGCCAAGGAAGGCGCGGAGCGGATCGACGACAAGGAAACTGGCCGGGCAATCTCGGACAACATCGCGCTGCGCTGGAATGGCCGCTTGTTCCGATCTACCGGCGACCTCGGCTTTCGCATCGGCGTGCTGCACGGCGCCGTGCTAAAGAGCGGCGGCGACCTGAGCCAGAATGCACCGACGCCGCACTGGCGTCTGCTGGAGTTCGGTACCGAGAACATGGCGGCAGTGCCGTTCATGCGCCCGGCGCTGGCCGACAGTATCAGCGAGGCGACCAACACTTTCATCACTGAATACGAGAAGTCCGTTGATCGTGCGATCAGGCGGGCACTCAGGAATGGGGTATCTGCCTGATGCGTGCACCGATCTTCGATCTCTGCTCTGCAGACGCGGCTGTCAGCGCGCTGCTGGGCGCCGGCCTGGACACTCGGCTTTACTCGTTTGGCGAGGCGCCCGAGGGGGTCGCCAAGCCCTACGCGGTCTGGCAGGTGGTCACTGGCTCGCCAGAGAACTACTTGGTCGGTCGCCCAGACGTTGACGGCCTCACCCTGCAAGTCGACGTGTACGCGAAAACAGGGGATGTCGCCCGCCAGGTGCGTGATGCGATCCGCGACGCCATCGAGCTCCACGCCTATATCACCCGGTGGGGCGCCGAGTCGCGCGACCCTACGACCGAGAGCTGTCGGGCAGGCTTTGATGCTGCCTGGATTCTCAAGCGCTGACCTGCACCCGTAAAACCCCGCCCGCCTTGTGCGGGCTTTTTTATGCCCGACATTTGGAGAACGACATGTCGATCCTCACGCAAGGAACCCAGATCTACGCCCTGGTGCCGCCGGTGTCCGGTACCGGGCCCCGCACCGTCATGGAGGTGGAGTGCGCCACCAGCTTCGAACCCGGCGGCGCGCCGGCGGAGCAGATCGAGGACACCTGCCTGGTGGCCAAGGAGCGCAGTTACAAGAAAGGCCTGCGCACCCCTGGCCAGGCCTCGTTGGGCCTGAACGCCGACCCGAACAACCCGAGCCACATCCGCCTGCACCAGATGTCCGAAGCCGATGGCGACACCACGGTGCACTGGGCCGTGGGCTGGGCGGACGGCACTGCAGCCCCAACCGCCGTTTCGGCCGGCAGCCTGGCGGTGATCGCTGTGACCAATGCCGGCAGCGGCTACACCAGCGCGCCGACCGTCAGTATCAGCGGTGGTGGTGGTACCGGTGCGACGGCAACAGCCGTAGTTGATGATGGTGAGGTGGTGAGCATCAACATCACCAACCCAGGCAGCGGTTACACCAGTGCGCCGAACATCACCTTCGCAGGCGGCACTGGGACCGGGGCAGCTGCAGCAGCAGAGATCAGCGAGGAATCTGACTTCGTTCTGCCGCCGTCGCGCACCTGGTTCACCTTCTCCGGCTACGTTGCCGACTTCCCGTTCAACTTCGCGCTGAACGCCGTGGTGGCGTCCACCGTCGCGATCCAGCGTTCGGGCGGCTCCGCCTGGATTCGTAAGGTGACCGCATGACCGAGCTGAGCATTGCAAACCTGAAGAAGGCCAAGGCCTTCACGGCCCGCCCGGTGGCCAAGGAGATCGAGTGGGCCGGCAGCAGGTTCACTTGCTACGTGCGCCCGCTGTCCTACCAGACGGCCGTGGGCGACATTGCCGCGCACCGCGGCGCCGACCCACTGGCCTGCCGCATCGCTTCCAGCATCTGCGATGCCGAGGGCAAGCCGGTGCTCACCGTGAACGACATCACCGGCGAGGCCGATCCGGAGAAGGGGGCTCTCGATCCCGATCTGACCAACCTGCTGCTGATCGCCATTGGTGAAGTGCAGAACGGCGCCGCCCCGGGAAAGAAGAAGCGCTAGAGCCGATCGACGAACTATGGTGCGAGCTGGTGATGAATGGGATAGGCGGCCGCACCATTGCCGAGGCGCAGGAGAACATGACCTATCCCGAGTTCCTGGTCTGGGTGAGGTTCCGCCAGAAGCGCGGGTCGCTCCACCCTGGCATGCGCCTCGAGGCCACGCTGGCCCAGTTCCAGGCGATGTACTTCAACGCCAAGACCGGCAAGGACGCCCCTCGGCTGTATGCCCAGGACTTTGCTCCGCACATGGACCCAAGGGTCGAGACGCTGGAGGAGGCGATGGACAACTGGGTCTGATTTGGGGCCTGTGTAGAGTAGTGGTAGATTCGCACGTTTCTCTGGGAGAGAGAGCGATGTCGACATTGAAGTGCAGGAAGTGCTCAGCGGTCTACCCATCATCCGACAAGGCCTGCCCGAGCTGTATGTGCCCCGCAAGAGATCTCCGCCCCATCCTGCTATCCGGCCTTCTGGTCGCAGTTGTTTTCATCTTCGGGTACTGGATTTTTGGGGGGCGCGAGGAAAAGCCAGGCACCGCGATGGTGAGCGATTCCGCTGTGATATCTAGGGCTTTCTCTGCGGTCAGGGCAAGCCTAAAAGATCCTAGCAGTGCTGACTTTGGATTGACCAAAAGATACTCAGTTGCGGAAGGGAAGAACGTCGCTTGCGGCACAGTGAACGCAAAAAACTCGTTTGGTGGATACGCCGGAGCTAAGCGGTTTGTTTACACGCACGAGTCCGCCTCACTGGTTTTTGATGACGGGTCACCTGATTTTTCCGGTCTGTGGACCTCGCTATGTAGATAGCACCAAACAACAAACCCGCCTCGGCGGGTTTTTTATTGCCTGGAGAAAACATGGCAGGATCACTGGGTACCCTCACTCTCGATCTGATTGCGCGAATCGGTGGGTTCACTGGCCCTGTCGATCAAGCGGCAAGAGCGGCGAAAAGATCCTCGAAGGAAATGGCGGACGCGGCCAATCAGGCAAAGTTCGCCTGGAGCGCGCTGGGCGAGGTTGCGGCGGGTGTCGTAGCAGGCCTGTCAGTAGCGAGCATCTTCGGGCGCTTTGTCTCGGAAACGAGGAACGCCGAGCGTGAGCAAGCGCAGCTCAGTGCTGTCCTTCGGTCGACTGGTGAGTCAGCGGGATTCAACCGAGATCAGCTCAATGGAATGGCTGCCGCTATGGAGCGGGCGACCACATTTTCTGGCGGCGACATCAACCAGGCCCAAACTGCCCTGCTGGCCTTCACTGGCGTGGTAGAAAACCAGTTCAATCGGGCCTTGCAGTCTGCGGCCGATATGGCAGCCAGAACCGGAGTGACGGTCACGTCTGCTGCCGAAACTATCGGCAGGGCGCTGGATGTTCCATCCAAAGGCCTCACTGCACTTAGCAAGCAGGGCTTCCGCTTCACCGACGAGCAGAAAAAGATGGCTCTGGCGATGGAGTCGACCGGGAATGTGGCCGGTGCTCAGGGGATCATCCTGGATGCTCTCGAGGAGTCCTACTCGGGGGCAGCCGCCGCTGCAAGAGATACGTTTGGCGGCGCGCTTGACGCGCTGCAGAATACAATCTCAGGACTTTTGACAGGTGAAGGAAGTCTTGGCGGAGCGAAGGATGCGGTTAACGCGCTCAATGATGCCCTCTCTTCGCCGGCAGCGAAGACCGCAATTGAAGTCACAGCGAAGGCGGCGGTGGTTCTGGCGGGAGTGCTGACGGTCCGTCTTGCGGCAGCGGCAGCAAGTACGGCGGTTTCTTTTCTCGCGGCGCAGGTGGAGGCTGCACGATACCAGGCAACCCTGGCGAGAATGGCCGGCGTGTCCACGGTGGCTGCAGCAGGAATCACTGCGGTTGGCGTTGCGGCCAGGGCGGCTTCGGCCGCAATGGCACTTCTCGGCGGGCCTGCGGGCATCATCATCGCCGCAGGCGCTGCGCTCACTTACTTCGCAACAAAAACGGACGATGCTCGGCAATCCCTCATTGACGTCGGTAAACCTCTTGATGAACTCGCCGAGAAGTTCAGGGCGCTTGGTCGTGACCAAAAGGCTGCGCAGCTCGCCGAGTACACAGCAGATTTCGAGCAGGCAACCAAAGACCAGGCGGATGCATACAGCACGCTGATGAAGCGGGTTAACCGTGACCTCGGCAGCTCTCTGTTTCCGCGCATCAGGCAGGAGTTCGATGAGGCGTATGCCGCTGGGCAGCCGCTTTCGCTTGTAATCGATGACCTGTCTCGCCGCTTCCGGCTGAAGCCCGAAGCTCTGCAGGCTTGGGTTGCGCAGTCGGGCGCTGTGGCGGATGCGGGTGAGAAGGCATCGTATGCGGCCACCCTGGTAAAGCGGCTCACCGATGAGTTCAATGCCAATAGCGCGGCAGCAGCAACCAACGCAAGCACCGTGCCTGAGCGGTCTACGGTCTACACCGAGATGGCCAAGAAGATCGAAGAGCAGATCTTACTGGCTGGCAAGCGGACGGAGGCCGACAAACTCGAAGCTCGCGTCAAGGCTGGTCTGGTCGAGGGTCTGAAGGCAGGCGAGGGTGACCTTCTGGTGGCTGGTCAGCGGCGCGCCGATGCCGCAATCAAAGCCGCAGCAGCGACCCAGAAGGCCGAGGAGGATGCAAAGTCCAAATCCAAGGCCGCTGCCGACGCCCTGAAGAAGCGCGGCATCGATGCCGAGGAGGGCTACCGCCGGCAGATCGCTCTGATCGACGAGACCACCGGCAAGCAGGGCAAGGCTACCGAGGTGGCCAAGCTCGCGTTCGAGCTGGAGACCGGCAAGCTGAAGGGTGTCAGCGTCGAGCGCAAGAGGGTGCTGCAGGACCTGGCCGCCGAGCTCGATGCCAAGGTCAAGCTGCAGAAGCAGAACCAGGAAGACCTCAAGCTCGCGACCTACGCGGCGAACCTGAAGGACAGCAACACCATCGTGCGCCAGGGCTTCGAGCTTGAGATCGCCGGCGCTGGGCAGGGGGAGAAATTCCGTTCCCGCCTGCGCGAGAACCTGGCCATCGAGCAGGACTTCGCGAAGCAGCGCAGCGAGCTGTACAAGCAGTTCAAGGAGGCCGACCTGCTCGGCGATCCAGATGCCAAGTCTCGCTACGACAAGGAGACAGCGCTGCTCGAGGAGGCACTGACCGAGCGCCTGGCCATCCAACTGGACTACTACAGCCAGCTCGACGCTGCCGAATCCAACTGGGCGGATGGCGCGCGCGCGGCCTGGCAGGACTATTCGGACAATGCCAAGGACATGTCGTCGCAGATGTACAGCGTCACCAGCAATGCCCTGGGCAGCCTGGAAGACGAACTGGTCAACTTCGTGAAGACCGGCAAGTTCAACTTCAGCGCCTTTGCCGAGGGCATCGCGAACGACCTGCTGCACATGCTGGTGAAGATCGGCCTGCAGATGGCGGTCAACGCCGCGATCGGCGACACGGCCGCCGCTTCCTCGGCTGCGGTGGCAGCTGTCACCGGCACGTCGATGGCCGCGGCCTACGCGCCGGCGGCGGCCATGGCCTCGCTGGCATCGTTCGGCGCGAACGCCGCACCTGCATCTGCAGCACTCACCAGCACCACCGCGCTGGCCAGCAGCCTGTCGCTGGTGGGTATGGCGCACGACGGCATCGACAGTATTCCGCGAGAAGGCACCTGGCTGTTGCAGAAGGGCGAGCGAGTCACCACGGCCGGCACCAGCGCCAAGCTGGACCGAACCCTGAGCGACATTCAGGCCAACGGCGGCCAGGGCCAGTGGAGCGCCATGCCGCCGATCCAGCAGCACATATCAGTTCAGGGGTCTGCTGATGAGGCCACGCTTGCCCGGATTCAGGAGGCGGCCAAGCAGGGAGCCCAGGCCGGGTACCAGATGGTCCTGAAGGACTTCCGCAGCAACGGACCGGCGCGGCAGCAACTGCGCAAAGGCTGATCGACCACCAGGAGAAAAGTACATGGCAATCGCATGGCCGGATGGCCTGTGCCCGAATGAAATGACGTGGGGGGTCGTCTACAACAACCGTGCATTCACGTCGTCGCTCTCCAACGCTCAGCAGATCGTTGGATACCCGGGGGCCTACTGGCAGTGCCAGTTGACGTTCTCGGCGCTCTCCCGCGATGAGGAGCGCCTTCTGACGGCCTTTATCGGGCGACTGCAAGGCATGTTCGGCACCTTCAACCTCCCGGCGTTCACCCGTACCCGCACCGACTTCATCGGCACGCCGGTCGTCGTCACCGCCACCGCCCAGGCCTCCTTCATGCGCCTGGGCGGCGTCACGGCGAACAAGCAGGTGTTCTCCATGGGTGACTACATCACGATCGCCGGCGAGATGTTCGAGGTCATCGATGACGCTGTTTCTGGCGCCAATGGCCAGGTACTGGTGAACCTCAACAAGCGGATTCGCAAGACGATCGCGGCCGGCGCCGCGGTTGAATACCGGGCACCCTACGCCGAGATGCGCAGGACCTCCGATACCCACGCACTGAGCGTGCGGCCCCTAGTGGCCAACGGCACGCTCGATTTTCGGGAGGCTTTCTGATGGCAGGGGCATTCCCTTTCAGCCAGCGGGTGGTGGACATCATCGCCCAAGGCAACTTCATGGCGGTGTATGCCTGCCAGCTGGATTTCCCTGACGGCATGGTCTTCGCCCACACCGGTACCGGTGACTTGGTGCTCGACGGCATCACCTACCAGGGCGTCGGCTCGTTTGGCGAAGTCGGCGAGGCGCAGGAGAGCAGCAGCTCGGGTTCGCCGATGAGCGTCGACCTCACCCTCAACGGCCTGGACACCACGATCATCACGGAGACCAGCCTGAAAGGCTGCCGTGGGCGCAATGCCAAGCTCATGTTCGTCGTGATCGACCAGGCCGGTGGGTATGCAGCCGACATTCTCTTCAGCGGCCGGATGGATGCCGCACAGTTCTCATACGCAGGGAACGGCAGTGACGGCAACGCAATCAAGGTGCCGATCATCGACCGGATGGCTGAGTGGAGCCGCACCGGCACCGAGCGCTGGACCGACGAAAACCACCGGGCCCGGTACCAGGACGACCGCTTCTTCTTCGCCGTCGCGCAGATGGCGGACTGGCCAATCTACTGGGGCGCCAAGAAGGACGCACCCTCATTCAAGTACGAGTAGCCCATGCGCAATCGAGACTGGACAACACAACTTGCCAACACCATCAAGGCCGCCTCCGAGCGGCCTTTTTCATGGGGCGAATTTGACTGCTGCCTGTTTGCTGCCGACTGCGCGATTGCTGTTTGCGGGGTCGACCCGGCCGCCCAGTACCGCGGCAGATACCGCACCGAGACCGGCGCCAAGCGTTTGCTCAAGAAGCTGCACGGCTCGCTCGACGCTGCCTGGGATGCGTGCTTTCAGCGCATCGATCCCGCGTTCATCCAGCGCGGTGATGTGGCGATGTACGACGGCGAGAACGGCCGGGGCGTGGCTGTGTTTTGGGCGGGCGAGTTCTGGTCGGTGGCCGAGGATGGGGTGGGGCGCATTGCTTGCGACCCCCTTGCTGTCTGGAGGGTTGAATGAGCAAGGCAGTCAAGAAAGTCGCCCTCGTCGCGGCCGGTGCCGCGCTGGGCTTCGTTACCGGCGGCATTGGCTTTGCGCTGATCGGCGGCGCGGTGGGTCTGTTTGTTGGCTCTCAGCAGGGCGCTGCACTTAAGGCGGGCGGCACGAGCAGTGAGCCGTCCGCACAGACCGTTCGTTCGTCCAAGGCGCCCGCACGGTTCATTCTGGGCCGGGTCAGCACTGGTGGTGTGCTGGTATGGGCTCAGGAGCAGGCGGGAAGTCAGAGCAGCGGCGAATGGATTCACCTCGTCTACGTGTTGAGCGAAGGCGCCATTGATGCGCTGGAGGCTGTCTACTTGGGCGAGGAGGATATCTCCACCTACGGCGCGAACGCCTCTTACGAGCTGATAGTCAATCCGACCCAGGTCAATGCCTTTCTCAAGGATAACTGCCCGGACTGGAGAGACTCGCAGATCGGCCGAGGCCTGTCCTTTGTCCGCGTATCGCTGAAGCACGATCCCGAAAAATTCCCGTCCGGCATTCCTGATGCGCGCTTTGTCGTACGCGGGCGGAACGACCTGTACGACCCGCGCACCGGCATTGCGCGATACAGCGACAACACTGCGCTGCACCTGCTCTGGTACCTGCGTGAGCGCTGCAAGGTGCCGGATGACGAGATCATCTTCGAGACCTTCGCCAGCGCTGCAAACGTCTGCGACGAAGCGGTGGTCAACGCTGATGGCAGGCTGGGCACCCGCTACCGCACAGGCTGCGTGATCGGCGCGGACGAGCAGCGTACCCAGGTGATCCAGAAGCTGGAGGAGTCGTGTGCCGGCCAGCTGATCCGTGTGGGCGGCAAGTGGATGCTGCAGGCCGGGGCCTACTACGGCCCTGCAGACTTCGAGATTACCGAGGACATGGTCATCGGCACGGTCTCGGGTTCGACCGAGGTGACCAATGACGCTGCAATCAACATCGTCACGGGCACCTTCATCGATCCTTCGCAAGCTTGGGCCGAGACGGACTTCCCGGAGGTGCGTGTACAGCAGTGGGTGGTTGAGGATGGCGGAGAGGCGCCCGAATCGATCTCGCTGGGCTATGTGAGTGATGCCTACCAGGCCCAGCGCCTGGCGAACATCAAGCTTCGGCGCGCCCGCGCCGGCGGATCACTGCAGCTCCCGATGAACTTCGCCGGCTATAACTGCCGGCCTGGACGGGTGGTTAGGGTGAACCTGCCTTCGCTGAACATCGTCGGCGAGTTCATCGTGACCGACTGGAACATGGCGCCGGACGATGGCTGCAATGTCACTGTCTCGCAGTATGAACCGGCGATTTTTGATGATGCCGTGGGCAAGCCCTACGATCCGATCGGCTTCATCAATCTGCCAACCGGGGGGCTTGGTTCACCTACCGGACTGGCCTGGAGCACCCACGAAACCGCCGAAGTCTCACAGGGCGTGCTGAGCTGGCTGCCACCGTTTGGCATCGTCAATGGCTATGCCGTGACTGTCCGGCAGGGCGCTCGCGCCGTACAGGCGCACCAGGTGCCGGCGCCGGCGACCCAGCTGGCACTGGCCGGCCTACCGTCGGGCAGCTACACGATGAGTGTTGCCGCCCTGGGGCCGCTGACGCGCTCGGGTGAGGCCAGCATTACGGTCAACATCAACGGCCCGGCTGTGCCCGAGGCGTGCGCGGTTCAGGCGACGATCGACACGATCACGCTGTTCCCGAGCAACGTACAGCACGGTCTGAACGGTGGAGCCTACGAGTACTTCTTCAGCATGGACCCGCTGGCGACCGCTGAGCAGGCTGCGTACCTGGGGCAGGGGTTCAGCATGACCCACACGGCACTTGCTTTCTCAACCAACTACTTCTATTTCATCCGCGCTCGAAACGCGTATGGAGTGAGCGGGTTCCTCAAGGTCATCGCCTCAACCTCGACCGACGTAACCACCATGCTGCAGGCTCTTACCGGCAAGGTCGGCGAGAGCCAGCTAGGCCAAGAAGTCGTCGACAAGATCGACGGCCTGCAGGACCAGATCGATGCGCTTGACGGACTCAAGGTCTACGACAAGGATACGGCCTACGAGGAAGGTCAGATGGTCGTGGTCGACGGCCGGATTTACCAAGCGGTGCATGATGTGCCAGCCGACCCTAGCGGCGCCAATGCACCACCCAACGTTGCGTTCTGGCTTGACGTGGGGCAGTCGATCGAGACGGCCAATGGCCTGGCCCAGCAAGTCACCGCCAACACGACGAAGATCACTGAGGTCGACGGAAAGACCACGGCGACAGCCGAGAGCCTGCAGGCTCTGCGCGCGTCGGCTCGCGACGACGATGCCGAAGGCGATCTGGCCGGCGCACTGCACCAGTGGGACGCGACAGCAGCTTTCGGAGTTGAGGTGCGAGCAAGCGCGTCTCGCGACGAAGCGATCGTGCGCAAAACCGAAACGCTTGAGGCAACTCTGGCCGATACGGCGACGGCTGTGCAGACAGTCGCCCAGGCGCAGGTCGACGCAGATGGCAGGGCGTCGACGACGTGGGCAGTGAAGATGCAGCTCAACTCGCAAGGAAAGTATGTCGTCGCCGGGATCGGGCTTGGCATCGAGAACGGACCAGCTGGACTGCAAAGCCAGTTCATCGTCAATGCCGACAGGTTCGCGGTCGTGAACGACATCAATGGGGCGCCCGTGTCTTTCTTCGCAATCCAGGATGGACAGACGTTTATTGAAGCTGCGTTTATCCAGGATGGAACCATCACGAACGCGAAGATCGGCAGCTACATCGCTTCGACGAACTACGTGCCAGGCCAGCAGGGCTGGCGGCTCAACAAGGACGGAACTTTCGAAATCAACGGCACTGTAGCTGGCCAGGGCAGAACGATGATTACACATCGCTCGTACCGGGTATGGGATG
>NZ_DLNW01000007.1:0-10763 GCF_002478435.1 Pseudomonas sp. UBA7500
CGGCCGATGTAGCGGTTCTTGACGAAGCCTTCACGGAACTTCACGCCCAGGTGGTTGGCCAGTTCCAGCGCCGCAGTACGGCTGGTGTCGGGAATCGGGATGACCACGTCGATGTCGTGCTCGGGACGCTCGCGCAGGATCTTCTCGGCAAGCTTCTCGCCCATGCGCAGGCGCGCCTTGTACACCGACACACCGTCGATGATCGAATCCGGGCGGGCCAGGTAAACGTGCTCGAAGATGCAGGGGGAAAGCTTGGGCGCGATGGCGCACTGGCGGGTGTGCAGCTTGCCTTCTTCGGTGATGTACACCGCTTCGCCCGGCGCCAGGTCGCGGATCAGGGTGAAGCCGAGCACGTCCAGCGAGACGCTTTCGGAGGCGATCATGTATTCGACGCCTTCGTCGGTATGACGCTGGCCGAACACGATCGGGCGGATGCCGTTCGGATCGCGGAAGCCGACGATGCCGTAGCCGGTGATCATCGCCACCACCGCGTAGCCACCCACGCAACGGTTGTGCACGTCGGTCACGGCGGCGAACACGTCTTCCTCGGTCGGTTGCAGCTTGCCGCGCACCGCCAGCTCATGGGCGAATACGTTGAGCAGCACTTCGGAGTCGGAGTTGGTGTTGACGTGGCGCAGGTCGGACTCGTAGATCTCCTTGGCCAGTTGCTCCACGTTGGTCAGGTTGCCGTTGTGCGCCAGGGTGATGCCATACGGCGAGTTGACGTAGAACGGCTGGGCCTCGGCCGAGGTCGAGCTGCCCGCGGTCGGGTAGCGCACATGACCGATGCCCATGTGGCCCACCAGACGCTGCATGTGACGCTGCTGGAACACGTCACGTACCAGGCCGTTGTCCTTGCGCAGGAATAGTCGGCCATCATGGCTTGTAACGATACCGGCAGCATCCTGGCCGCGGTGCTGGAGCACGGTTAGCGCGTCATACAGCGCCTGATTGACGTTCGACTTACCGACGATACCGACGATGCCACACATGCGACGCAACCCCTACATTATGAAACTTGACGGATCAGCACTCAGGGCGCTTTGGGCCCAAGCAACTGTTCTTGAAACGGGAGATCAGCCGGTGCGCTGATTCCGCTGGCTAGCCACTGGCTGGTCAGCCCCAGAATGAGGTTTTTCGACCAGTCAGCCACCAATAGAAATTGTGGCAGCAGGCGAGACTCCTGCCACCACGGGTCCTGTTGTACCGGCCCCAGGCTCAGCAGCCCGACCGCCACCACGACGAGCAGGGCCCCGCGAGCGGCGCCGAACGCCATGCCCAGGAAGCGATCGGTCCCGGACAACCCGGTGACGCGAATCAGCTCGCCGATCAGAAAATTGATCATTGCCCCCACCAGCAAGGTGGCGACGAAAAGAATGGCACATCCGGCTATCACCCGCGCCGATGGCGTCTGGATGTAGCCTTCAAGGTACTGCGAGATACCGCCACCGAACATCCAGGCGACTGCACCGGCGATGATCCAGGTAAGCAGCGACAAGGCTTCCTTGACGAAACCGCGCTTGAGACTGATCAGCGAAGAAACGGCGATGATCGCGAGAATCGCCCAGTCGACCCAGGTAAATGCCACAGTGCTGCCTGCAAACGGATAAGGCGGCGCATTTTACCAGAGCGGTGGGCTATCGGTAAGCGGTGATTTGCCGTCCGGCGGCGGCCGGACGGCGGGGGGGTCAGCTACGTTCGGGCTGGAAGCGCACCACAAAACCCTTGAGGTTCTGCTGGCGGTTGATCACATCGCGCAGGCGCTCGGCTTCGGCACGCTCGATCAGCGGCCCGACGAACACCCGGTTGGTACCTTCGGCCGAGCGAATATAGGCGTTGTAGCCCTGGCTACGCAGGGTTTTCTGCAGGTTCTCGGCATTGGCGCGGTTGGACAGGCTGGCCAGTTGCACCGACCAGCTCACCGGCAGGCCATTGCCATCGACCTTGGCAGGTGCACTGGCANNACCGGCGCGGCGGGCGCTGGGGTGGGTGCAGTCACCACCGGTGCCGGGGCAATGGGCGTGCTCGGTGCGCTGGGTTCCTGGGCGGTGAGCGCCTCATCCTGGATCACCTGCGGCTCGGGCACCTCCACCGGCTCCACCTGCACCTGCGGCAAGGCCGGCACAGACGGGGCGGCGGGCGCCTCGACATGCACCTGGCGCAGCTCGTCCTCACGGGTGAACAGCATCGGAAGGAAGATCACCGCCAGTGCCACCAGCACCAGCGCGCCCACCATCCGCTGCTTGACGACTTTATCCAGCAACGCCATTTGCCCCGTCCTCCATGGTCTGCCGGTTCAGCCACTGCAGGGCCTCGCCGACACAGAAAAATGATCCGAACAACAGGATCTGGTCGCCTGCCGTCGCTTGCGCGCACTGCCCGTCAAGGGCGTCGGCGACGCTTGCATACGACTTCACGTCGGCGCCAAGGTTCTGCAACGCGGCCTGCAACTCGCTTGCAGGCCGGCTGCGGGCGGTATCCAGAGGCGCAACCGCCCAGTGGGCCACTTGCGCATGCAGCGGTTCGATCACCCCGGCCAGGTCCTTGTCGGCCAGCAGGCCGAACACCGCCAGGCGCCTGCCGGGCACCGGGCGCGAAGCCAGGCGCTGAGCGAGGTACTGAGCCGCATGTGGATTATGGCCGACGTCGAGCAGAATGCTCAGGTGCTTGCCCTGCCAGATGAACTGGCGACGGTCGAGACGCCCGACGATACGGGTGTCGCGCAGTGCCTGGGCGATCTGCGCGGCATTCCAGGGCAGGCCGGTCAGCAGGTAGGTCTGCAGCGCCAGCGCCGCGTTTTCCATGGGCAGATCGAGCAACGGCAGGTCGTGCAGCTCGACGGCATTGCCGTGCGCATCCACGCCCCGCCACTGCCAGTACTGGTCGGTGCTGGACAGGTCGAAGTCGCGTCCGCGCAGCAGGAACCGGCAGCCTAGTTCGCGTGCCTTGTCCAGCAACGGCTGCGGCGGGNNCGCCACACAGCGCCGGCTTGTCGGCACGGAAAATCCCGGCCTTCTCGAAGGCCACCGACTCACGGGTATCGCCAAGGAAATCGCAATGGTCGACACCGATACTGGTGACCACGGACAGGTCGGCGTCCACCAGGTTGACGGTGTCGAGCCGCCCGCCCAGGCCCACTTCAAGCACCACGGCGTCCAGCGCCGACTGCTGGAACAGCCAGAACGCCGCCAGGGTACCGGCCTCGAAGTAGGTCAGGGAGGTCTCGCCACGCGCCGCTTCGACGGCGGCGAATGCCTGGCACAGCTGCGCATCGCTGGCTTGCTGGCCGTCGATCTGCACCCGCTCGTTGTAGCGCAGCAGGTGCGGCGAGCTGTAGACCCCGACCTTCAGGCCCTGGGCCTGCAGCAGGCTGGCCACGAAGGCACAGGTAGAGCCCTTGCCATTGGTGCCGGTAACGGTAATCACCCGAGGCGCGGGCTGGCCCAGCCCGAGGCGCGTTGCGACCTGCCGCGAACGCTCCAGGCCCATGTCGATTGTCGACGGGTGCAACTGCTCGAGGTAGGCGAGCCACTCGCCCAGGGTTCGCTGGGTCATACGTTGGCAGGCACCGGTGGTACCACGATCGGCTCGATCACGGGGGCGACGAACTTCGGCGTCGGCAGGCCCATCATCTGTGCCAGCAGGTTGCCCAGGCGCGGGCGCAGTTCGGATCGGGCGATGATCATGTCGATGGCACCATGCTCCAGCAGGAACTCGCTGCGCTGGAAGCCTTCAGGCAGTTTTTCGCGCACGGTCTGTTCGATAACCCGTGGGCCGGCAAAGCCGATCAGCGCCTTGGGCTCGCCTACGATCACGTCGCCGAGCATTGCCAGGCTGGCCGAAACGCCCCCGTAAACAGGGTCGGTGAGAACCGAGATGAACGGGATGCCTTCTTCGCGCAGGCGCGCCAGCACGGCGGAGGTCTTGGCCATCTGCATCANNCTTCCTGCATGCGCGCGCCGCCCGAGGCCGAGAAGCAGACCATCGGACAGCGGTTTTCCAGGGCATAGTTGGCGGCACGCACGAAACGCTCGCCGACGATGGCACCCATCGAACCGCCCATGAAGGAGAACTCGAACGCACTGACCACCACCGGCATGCCCAGCAGGGTACCGCTCATGGAAACCAGGGCGTCCTTTTCGCCGGTCTGCTTCTGCGCAGCAACCAGGCGGTCCTTGTACTTCTTGCCGTCGCGGAACTTCAGGCGGTCGACCGGCTCCAGGTCGGCACCCAGCTCATTGCGGCCTTCGGCGTCGAGGAAGATGTCGATGCGTGCACGTGCGCCGATGCGCATGTGGTGATTGCACTTGGGGCACACATCCAGGGTCTTTTCCAGCTCCGGACGATACAGCACGGCCTCGCAGGACGGGCATTTGTGCCACAGCCCTTCGGGTACCGAGCTCTTCTTCACCTCGGAACGCATGATCGAAGGGATCAGTTTGTCTACCAACCAGTTGCTCATGCTTTCTTTCTCCAGTAGCGGCGACCGGCAGGCAAAAGTTGCCGGGTCACGCGTATGCCCTTGAGCTCAATTCGTGTATGACGCGATGATGAAACGTGGCCGGCGGTGCGCGTTCAGCGCGGTACCACCCTGCCCCAGCTTCATCGTCAACCTGTAAAGGCGACGCCGGTGGCGCCACCCGGTAATTTCGATCGGCCCGTGGGCGCGATCCGGCAGCAACGGGCTGCGAAAGCTATGGACGATGGCGCACCGCCAGCCGTCACATCGAGCATTCGCCCGCCCCTCACGCCTGGCGCACCGCGCGCATGAACGCCTCGATGCGGGCCGGGTCCTTGATGCCCTTGGCCTGCTCCACCCCACCACTGACGTCCACTGCATAAGGACGCACCTGGGCGATGGCCGCCCCGACATTGTCGGCCGAGAGGCCGCCAGCCAGGATGATCGGCTTGCTCAGGTGCTCGGGTATCAGGGACCAGTCGAACGCCTCGCCGGTTCCACCCGGAACGCCGGCCACGAAAGTGTCGAGGAGGATGCCGCTGGCCTTGGCGTACTGCTGGCAGCAGGCCTCCAGGTCATCCCCGGGGCGAACCCGCAGGGCCTTGATCCAGGGACGGTGGTAGCCGTCGCAGTCGGCCGGGGTTTCGTCGCCATGAAACTGCAGCAGGTCCAGCGGCACGGCGTCGAGGATCTCGTTGAGCTCACAGCGGCTGGCGTTGACGAACAGGCCCACGGTGGTGACGAAGGGCGGCAGTGCAGCGATGATCGCCCGCGCCTGCTGCACGTTCACCGCCCGCGGACTTCTGGCGTAGAACNNCCAGCCCGATGGCGTCGGCGCCCGCCTCGGCCGCGGCCAGCGCATCCTCGATGCGGGTAATCCCGCAGATCTTGCTGCGAACGGCGGACATGGCCTGTGAACCTCAGCTGAACCGGAAAGCTCCGGATGTTAGCAAATGCCTTGCGGGCCGTCAGCCGTCAACGACTCGTAACCCGTAAGGAAATGTGGCCCGATGAAACGCTCAGGCAGTTCGAACTCGTCATGGTATTCCACCTGCACCAGGTACAGCCCGAACGGGTGCGCGGTCNNTGCGCACCATGTGATGCAGGAAGGCGCTGGCACGGATATCCAGCACGATCATGCGCCCATGCCGGCTCACCCGCAGGTGATGGATCTGCTTGATCGGCGACTTGGCCTGGCACTGGCCGGCGCGGTAGGCGCTGAAGTCATGGGTGCCCACCAGGTAGGCTGCGGCTTCGGCCATGCGCCCGGCATCGAGCGGGCGGTGATTCCAGGTGACCTGGTCGCCCAGGTGCGCCGGGCGGATCTGGTCGTTGTAGATCACATAGCGGTAGCGCCGGGCAATGGCCTTGAAGCGCGCGTGAAAGTGCGCCGGCATCTGCCTGGCCCACGACACGCTGACGTCATGCGGCAGGTTGATGTTGGCGCCCATGGTCCAGGCCTTCATGCTGCGCACCGCCCGCGTGTCGAAATGCACCACCTGGCCGCTGGCATGCACGCCGGCATCGGTACGCCCGGCGCACTGCAGCGACACTGGCGAGTCGGCGACCTTCGACAGCGCCTCCTCGAGGGTCTGCTGCACGCTCGGCACGCCACTGGCCTGGCGTTGCCAGCCACGGTAGCGGGTGCCTTTGTATTCCACGCCCAGCGCGATTCTGAAAAAGCCTTCGGCGGCCATTTCGGCTGCGGCGTTATCGATGATTTCCAAGGGGATACAGCCTGTCGGTTTACGCAATGGCGCGGATTATAACGACAACGGCAGCCACGAGGGCTGCCGTTGGCCTTTCAGGTGGGCGTTCAGCTCATCTGCGAACGCAGTTCGATGGCTTCCTTGCGCTGGGTCTCGGTACCTTCCTTCATCACTTCATCGAGTATCTCGCGGGCGCCGTCGTTGTCGCCCATGTCGATGTAGGCACGTGCCAGATCGAGCTTGGTGGCGGCTTCGTCGGTACCGGAGAGGTAGTCGAACTCCGGCTCGTCGAGCATCAGGTCGGAGGCGTCCTCGGCGGTGAAGTGCGGCGCGATGGAAGGCTGCTCGAGGTTCTGCGAGAGCTTGTCGAGCTCGGCGTTGACGTCGTCCAGCTCGGCGGCAAAGCTGGCGTCCAGCGGGTCCGGCTCGTCGGCCAGGGACAGGTCGAAATCATCGGCCAGGTCCGGGAAGCTGTCGTCCAGCCCCAGTGAGTCATCGAACGCGGCCAACTGGGCCTCGATATCCAGTGGCGCTTCAGGCGTAGCGGCGGGTGCAGCTTCAGGCGCCGGTGGCGCAAGGTCGGCGCCCATGTCGAGGTCGAAGTCGGACAGGTCATCCAGGATTGGCTCGGGCTCGACCGGTGCAGGTTCGGGCATCGGCTCGGCAGGCACCTCGGCGGGTGTCTCGGCCGGCACTTCAGTCACTGCCTGCTCCTGCACGTCGGGCACGTGCGGCGCTGGCGTCTCGGCCTGGGCCTGGGCCTGGGTCTGCTCTTGCAGCAGGGTATCGAAATCGAGGTCGTCGAGCGCCGCGATATCGGCAGGCGGCATGGCCTGCGGGGCCTGAGGATCATCGATCTGCAGGTCTGCCAGGCCCTCGAGACCTTCGAGGTCTTCAAGGCCTTCCAACCCCTCCAGGTCATCCAGGCTCAGGTCGAAGGCGCTGTCCAGGTCGTCTTCGCCCGGCAACTCGATTTCCGGCTCGGGCTGCGGGTCGTCCTGCAGCAGGTCCTGCACATACTGGGCATCCAGCTCGGCGGCCAGGGCCGCAGCGCTGACGCCCGCAGCGGCCACGCCGAGCATGGCCGGGTAACGCTGCTTGAGCGACTCGACATCGGCGTGGTTCTGACCATTGGCAACCAGTTGGCGCTCGTGGCCGACAAAGGCGTCACGGTCGCCCTGGCGGGCATAGACTTCCATCAGCTTCAGGCGCAGGTCGGCGCGCTCGGGGGCCTGCTCCACCGCAGGCTCCAGCAGCTCGGCGGCATGGTTCAGACGACCACGGGCAATGCTCAGGTCGACTTCCGCCAGCAGGGCATCATCATTTGGCGCGGGGGCGTCCTCGGCCGGTGCCTGCACGGCAGCCGCGATGACGGCCGGTGCCACCACCGCAGCCGGGGCCGGAGACGGAACCTCTACCGGCTCGGGCGCGGGCTCGACCACGGGGGCCGGCTTGGGCTCGAATTCCGGCTCCAGCTCCAGCTCGGACTCCGGGTCCAGCCTGTCATAGGCGGGNNGCTACCTCGGCAGCCGCAGCCGCTGCAGCGGAGGCCGCCACCACACCCGGCGCCAGGGTCACGCTCGGCGCGGAGACCTCCAGGCCCTCGAAACTGCTTTGCGGCAGGTCCATGTCCGGCCCCAGGCCCAGGTCGCTTTCCTCGGCCAGGGCTCGCGCCATGCGCATGTGCTTTTCAGCCTCCTGCTGGGCACGACGCTTGCGCGCCAACAGCAGCAGAAGCAACAACAGCACCAGCAAGGCTGAACCTGCGATCAGCGCCAGCAGCCAGCTGTTGCCCAGCAGGTCGTCGAGCATCTTGTCCGAATCGCTCGGGGTAACGGCAGCCGGCGGCGTTTCGGCCACCGGCGCGGTATCCACGGCAGCCGGCGCCGGGGACACCACCGCTTCGCTCGGTACCGCCTGCTGCAACTGGGCATCGATCGCCGGCTGCTCGGGCGCAGGCACGCTCGCCGGCGCTGCGCTCTGGGCTTCCAGGCGCGCCAGCTGGTCGTTCTTCAGTTCGATAAGGCGCTGCAGCTTGTCCAGCTGGCTCTGCAGATCCGCCACACGGCTTTTCAGCTCGGCGTTGTCACGCCGGGTGGTGTCGAGGCTCTCTTCGGCCATCGCCAGCTTGTCGGCCAGGGCCTTGCTGTCGCCAGCCGCACCTTTGCCGCCGGGTGCCACCAGCTTGAGGTTGTCCTGCTGGGCGATACGCGCCGGGGCGGCGCCGGCCGCGTCACGCCGGGTGGCGTCGAGCTGGCGCGCACGCGGGCCCAGACGGCGCCCCTCACGCCAGGCCGCATACTGCTCGGCCACTTCCTTGACGGCCTGGCCCTGGGGGATGGCGGCGATCTGCTGCTGGTCGGGCAGGCGCAGTACCTGGCCAACCTTGAGCTGGTTGATGTTGCCGTTGTAGAAGGCATCGGGGTTGAGCGCCTGGATCGCCAGCATGGTCTGCTGCACCGATCCACCCTGGCGCGCCTTGGCGGCAATCTGCCACAAGGTGTCGCGACGCACGGTGGTGTGGCGGGCGGGCGCGGNNGACGCCCGAAGCCGCCTGGGCCGCTTCGGGAGAGAATTTGGAGGCGTCGATCAGTACGCTGTAGTCGCGCAGCAGGCGGCCCTGGGGCCACATCACCTGCACCAGGAACTTGACCATAGGGGCCGGCAGCGGCTGGCTGGAGGTCACCCGCAGCACGCTCTTGCCACTGGGGTTGATTACCGGGGTGAAGGTCAGGTCGTTGAGGTACGCCTGGCGTTCGACCCCGGCCTTGCTGAACTCTTCGGCCGGCGCCAGGCTGGGCACCACTTCGGCGGGAGTGAGGTCACGCACATCGAGCAATTCGATCTCGGCATCCAGCGGCTGGTTCTGCCCCGACTTGAGGGTCAGCTCGCCCAGCCCCAGCGCATGCGCCATACCCGAGGACAGCGCCGATGCCGCGGCTATTGCTAACACCAGTTTGCGAATTCGAAGCATGACCTCATCCTTTGTATGAACCTTCCCCGGCTACCGAGAAGAAAGTGAAAAACCGCCGTGAGGCATTTGACTGGCATGACCACCGGATCATGTTGGCAAGGTGCCCCGCAAGCGCGTGACGGCCGCTCACTTCCAGTATTTCAGAAACAATGTGCAAATCGTCGCCAAGTATCTTTTACGCAAGGTGTTTTATCAACAACTCCGCCAGCTGTACGGCGTTCAACGCCGCGCCTTTGCGCACGTTGTCGGTGGTCAGCCAGAGATTGAGCTGTTCGGCCTCGTCAACACCGCCACGCACCCGCCCGACATACACCACATCCTGGGCCACCGCATCACCGACCGGGGTCGGGTAGTCACCCGCCTCCACCAGCTCGACACTGTCGGCGTGCTCCAGCACGGCGTTCACCGCCGCCAGATCGACCGCCTTGCGACTGTGCACGGCCACAGTGTAGCTATCGCCGAAAAACACCGGGACTTGAACACAGGTCACGGAAATCTTCAGCGAAGGCAGGCCAAGCAACTCGCGCAGCTCACTCACCAGGCGACGTTCCAGCGCGCCATGGCCCTCGCTGTCGCTGGTACCCACCTGGGCCAGCAGGTTGAACGCCACCTGGCGATCGAAGAAGCGCGGCTCCAGCGGACGCGCATTGAGCAACTCGGCAGTTTGCCGGGCCAGTTCGCCCACCGCCTCGCGGCCCTGTGCCGACACCGCCATGCACGCCGTCACGTTGACCCGTTCCAGTTCCAGCAGGTGCTTGAGCGGGGCCAGCACCACCGCCAAGGCCACCGCGGCAGCGCTCGGGCTGACCAGTTGCACGGGCAGGTTCTGACTGTCGATGGCCTGTGGATTGGCCTCGGGCACCACTGCTGCCACCTGTTCGGCCGACAGCGCGCCGGACAGATCGATCACCGCACACCCGGCGGCACGCGCCTTGGCGGCGAAACTGCGAGTAACCGCAGGGCCTGCGGCGAAGAACGCCAGCTTGACCTGGCTGAAGTCGAAGGCATCGACTTCGCGCACGCGCAGGTTCTTGCCACGGTAGTTCACCGAGCTGCCCGCCGACTCATTGCTGGCCAGCAGATGCAGGGTGCCCAGGGGAAAATCGCGCTCCTCGAGGATTTGCACCAAGGTCTCGCCGACGGTGCCGGTGGCGCCGATCACGGCGATATCGTAGGTCTGAGTCATGGACAGTGCCTCTGGCAGAACGGGGGGAGCGGCACTTTACTCGGATTGCCGCAGCGAGACCACCCGGTGCCGGCAAAGGCATCAGGCCACCACAAAAAAGCCCCCTGCGTCGCAAGACGAGGGGGCCTGTTCTAACGCGCAGCAGCGATCAACGCTCCAGCAGGATCCGCAGCATGCGACGCAGCGGCTCGGCCGCGCCCCACAGCAGTTGGTCGCCCACGGTGAAGGCGCCCAGGTACTGCGACCCCATGTTCAGCTTGCGCAGACGCCCTACCGGGATGTTCAGCGTGCCGGTGACGTTGGTCGGGCTCAGCTCCTGCATGCTGATCTCGCGCTGGTTCGGCACCAGCTTCACCCAGGGGTTGTGCTGGCTGATCATGCCTTCGATGTCGGCGATCGGCACGTCCTTGTTCAGCTTGATGGTCAGCGCCTGGC
>NZ_DLNW01000007.1:10779-10998 GCF_002478435.1 Pseudomonas sp. UBA7500
TTGTCGATCCACGGGATCAGGCTGCCGGCCAGCGGCACGCCGAAGTTCTCGGTCGGGTAGGCGTCGCTGCGCATGGCCTCGGCGACCTTGCGGTCGATGTCGAGGATGGCCGCCGCCGGGTTGGCCAGGTCATCGGCAACCGCCGCATGGGTAGCGCCCATCTGCTTGATCAGCTCGCGCATGTTCTGCGCGCCGGCGCCGGAGGCCGCCTGGTAGGTC
>NZ_DLNW01000007.1:11067-11676 GCF_002478435.1 Pseudomonas sp. UBA7500
TTGACCGGGTCCAGCACGATGACCGCGTCATCCTGCATGCGCAGGCTGGAAGCGGCATCGATCCAGTAACCCTGCCAGCCGGCTTCGCGCAGCTTGGGGAACACCTCGTTGGTGTAGTCGCCACCCTGGCAGGTCAGGATCACATCGAGGGTCTTGAGCTCTTCAATGCTGTACGCATCCTTGAGCGGAGCAATGTCCTTGCCCACGGATGGCCCCTGACCCCCGACATTGGAGGTAGTGAAGAACACCGGCTCGATCAGATCGAAATCCTGCTCTTCGAGCATCCGCTGCATGAGCACGGAACCGACCATACCGCGCCAACCGATCAGACCTACACGTTTCATCGCAACTACACCTTCGCTAAAAGTGGGCCGCCGCCTGGAAGAAACCAGCGGCGGGCCCGAGAGATTACAGATTCCGCAGCGCTGCGACTACTGCGTCGCCCATTTCCTGCGTACCTACCTTGCTGCAGCCCGCCGACCAGATGTCGCCGGTGCGCAGGCCCTGATCCAGCACCAGGCTCACGGCCTGTTCGATGGCCTCGGCCGCCGCCTGCTGGTTGAAGCTGTAACGCAGCATCATCGATACCGACAGGATGGTCGCCAGCGG
>NZ_DLNW01000007.1:11782-13766 GCF_002478435.1 Pseudomonas sp. UBA7500
CACGTTGGCCTTGTCCACCGAGCACAGTTTCTTGCCGCGCACGCGGGCCATGTCGAAACCGACACGGGCGATGCGGCGTATTTCGCTCTCGCTGTACGGCAGGGTGTCGTAGGCCTGGCGCTCGCCGCCTTCCAGTTCGCGGGTGCCGCGCGGCGCACCGAAGTAGATGCCGCCGGTCAGCTCGCGCACGATCAGGATATCCAGGCCGGCGACGATTTCTGGCTTGAGCGAGGACGCATCGGCCAGCTGCGGGTAGAGAATGGCCGGACGCAGGTTGGCGAAAAGGCCCAGTTGCGAACGGATTTTCAGCAGGCCGCGCTCAGGGCGGATATCACGCTCGATCTTGTCCCACTTCGGCCCGCCCACCGCGCCCAGCAGCACGGCGTCGGCCTGGCGCGCACGCTCCAGGGTCTCGTCGGCCAGCGGCACGCCGTGCTTGTCGATGGCCGCGCCACCGATCACATCGTGCGCCAGGCTGAAGCCAAGCTGGAACTTGTCGTTGGCCAGTTCCAGCACCTTGACCGCCTCGGCCATGATTTCCGGGCCGATGCCATCACCTGGGAGAATCAGAATCTGCTTGCTCATGGGTTCCTCATCATTCAATTCAAGCGGTGCGCCGCACTGGCGTACCGGGGAAAACTCAGCGTTGGGCCCAGAGCACGATCACGTCGGTGCTGAAGGAGCCATCGGCTTCTATCTGGTAATGCTGGCGAACTTCGTCGCCCATCGCCTGCTGCAACTGGCGAATCGCCGCACGCATCGGCTCGGGGGTGCGCATGCGCTCCACCCACGAGGTGTATTCCAGGCGCAGACGCTGGCGCGTGTGGCTGCGGGTGCACAGGCCGGCTTCGCTGACCTGTTGCAGCCACTCGCCGGCAGAATAATCGCGCACGTGGCTGGTGTCGCGCAGTACTTCGACGCTTTGCAGGTAGGTGTCGAGCAGCGGGCTGCCCGGCGACATGACGTCGACGAACGCGGCCACGCCGCCGGGCTTGAGCACCCGGCGCACCTCGCGCAGGGCCAGGCCCAGGTCGCTCCAGTGGTGCGCCGAGTAGCGGCTGAAGACGAAATCGAACGAGGCGTCGGCGAACGGCAGGCGCTCGGCGGCGCCACGCTCGGTGACGATGTTGTTCAAGCCGCGCTCGATGGCGGCGGCGCCGACCACGTCGAGCATCTGCTGCGACAGGTCATAGGCGACCACTTCGGCCACCAGCGGGGCGACATGGAAGCTCACGTGACCGGCACCGCAGCCAAGGTCCAGCAGGCGGGCGTCGGCGTGCCCGGCAAGCTCGNNCGCCGAACTGGCGCTGGACGACTTCGGTGTGGGCGGTGCTGCGGGTCATCATGGATCTCCTGGGGTGGCTTGGCCGGCACATCACTGCATCATTCAGGCGTCGCGAAACAACCAGGGCTGGCCAGCACGGTGCCTGGCTTCAAACGCTGCAATCGCATCGCCATCCTGCAAGGTCAGGCCGATGTCATCCAGGCCGTTGAGCAGGCAATGCTTGCGGAACGCGTCGATCTCGAAGTGGAGCACCTTGCCGTCCGGCCGCGTCACGGTCTGCGCCTGCAGGTCGATGGTCAGCTGGTAGCCCGGGTCCGCCTCAACCTGCTTGAACAGCTCGTCGACTTCCTCGTCGCCGAGGATGATCGGCAGCAAGCCGTTCTTGAAGCTGTTGTTGNNTGTTGAAGAAGATGTCGGCGTAGCTGGGCGCAATGATGCTGCGAAAGCCGTACTCTTCCAGCGCCCAAGGCGCATGCTCGCGGCTCGAACCGCAACCGAAGTTCTCCCGCGCCAGCAACACGCTGGCCCCCTGGTAACGCGCATGGTTGAGCACGAAATCCTGGTTCAGCGGGCGCTTGCTGTTGTCCTGGTAGGGCTGCCCCACGTCCAGGTAACGCCATTCGTCGAACAGGTTCGGGCCGAACCCGGTGCGCTTGATCGACTTCAAGAACTGCTTGGGGATGATCTGGTCGGTGTCGA
>NZ_DLNW01000040.1:0-389 GCF_002478435.1 Pseudomonas sp. UBA7500
GTTCGGCGACCCGCAGCACGCGGTCAGCAAGACCTTGCTGGCGCCGCTACAGCCAGCCTTGCCGCAGCACCTGCAGGCCCGCCTGCTGCCCGAGGCGCCGAATGCGCAGGCCGCGCTGGTACTGCGCCTGCGCGTCAGCGGGCGCGACCGCGAGGCACCGGAACTGTCGACGCTGTTCGCGTTGCTGGGCGGCCAGGTGAGCCTGCTGCAGGGCGGTATCGAACCGATCCAGGAACGTGCGCTGGGGCAGCTGGTGGTGTCGGTGGCCAACTCGGCGCACGGGCATGCGCAGGTGATCGAACGGGCACGCCAGTGGGCGGCGCAGGTGGAGGTGCTGGGCTATGTGGTTTGATCGATTGTTGCAGGGGGTGCTCGACACCCTGCTGATG
>NZ_DLNW01000040.1:412-21598 GCF_002478435.1 Pseudomonas sp. UBA7500
TTCCGCTGGCGGTGATCCTGGTAACCAGCGGCAAGGGCGGCATCTACGAGGCGCCGCTGGTGAACCGCGTGCTGGGGGCGTTCGTCAACCTGTTTCGCTCGATACCGTTTCTGATCCTGATGGTGGCGTTGATCCCGTTCACGCGGCTGATCGTGGGCACCACGTATGGCGTGTGGGCGGCGGTGGTACCGCTGACGATTGCGGCCACACCGTTTTTTGCGCGCATTGCCGAGGTGAGCCTGCGCGAGGTGGATCATGGGCTGATCGAGGCGGCGCAGGCGATGGGGTGCCGGCGCTGGCACATCGTCTGGCATGTGCTGTTGCCCGAGGCGCTGCCAGGCATCGTGGGCGGCTTCACCATCACCCTGGTGACCATGATCAATTCGTCGGCGATGGCCGGTGCGATTGGTGCCGGTGGGTTGGGGGACATCGCGTACCGGTACGGGTACCAGCGCTTCGACAGCCAGATCATGCTGACGGTGATCGTGATGCTGGTAGTGCTGGTGGCGTTGATCCAGCTGGGCGGGGACCGGTTGGCGCGGGGGTTGAACAAAAGATAGACCGCAGCGTCCGTATCGCGGGTCAAGCCCGCNNCGGGCTTGACCCGCGATTGGCCAGCCCGGACACATCCGGAGTCAATGACACCCTTCATGCAGGTGCACACCTGACTACCTTGAGATTTCAACCTCAAGGAGATCGACATGGACTGTCCAAGCTCTCGTTTACTGCGCCGCGGCCGTTTCTCGGAACCTGGCCGACTTTACCTGCTTACCAGCATCATCGAACACCGCAAACCTCTTCTTCGGGACTTCCACATCGCGCGCCTGGTGGTAGCCCAGTTCATGCAGGCGCAGCGAGAAGGCAGTGCACACTCGCTGGCCTGGGTCGTCATGCCTGACCACGTTCACTGGTTGATCGAGTTGCAGAACCTGACCCTGGCGACACTCATGCGACGTTTCAAGTCTCGCACGGGTTGTGCCGTACTCAAGGCTTGCAGGCATCAGGGGCGCATCTGGCAGCCCGGGTTTCATGATCGTGCGTTAAGACGGGAAGACGATGCGCGCGCAGTCGCCCGCTACATCGTTGCCAATCCTTTGCGGGCGGGGCTGGTAAAGCGGCTCGGCGACTATCCGCATTGGGACGCCGTATGGCTCTAGAACCGGTAACGGCCATCGCGGGTCAAGCCCGCTCCCACAGGGACAACTCCGGACCTGTAGAAACGGGCTCGACCCGCGATGGCCATCACTCGCGCTGCGGCTCCTTGATCTTGTACCAGGCCACATACAGCGCCGGCAAAAACAGCAAGGTCAGCAACGTGGCGACAATGATGCCGCCAATCATCGCGTAGGCCATCGGCCCCCAGAACACTTCCCGCGCAATCGGAATCATGCCCAGGCTCGCCGCCGCCGCCGTCAGCAGAATCGGCCGGCGACGATGGTCCGTGGCCTCCACCACCGCATCCCACGGCGCATACCCATCAGCCTCGTACGCATCGATCTGCGTCACCAGGATCACCGAGTTGCGGATGATGATCCCCGCCAGCGCCAGAATGCCCAGTATCGCCACGAACCCCATCGGCGTACCCGTGGGGATCAGCGCCAGCACCACGCCAATCAAGCCCAGCGGCGCCACGCTCGCCACCAGGAACAGCTTCTGCACACTGTGCAGCTGAATCATCAGGAACGTCGCCATCAGAAACAGCATCAACGGCACCACCTTGGCAATCGGCCCCTGGGCCTTGCCGCTCTCCTCCACCGTGCCCCCCGTCGCCACCTGATAACCGGCCGGCAACTTACGCGCAAACTCGTCGATCTGCGGCTTGAGCTGCGCCACCAGGTCAGTCGGCTGGATCTCGTCACGCACCGCCGCCTTGACCGTGATGGTCGGCTTGCGGTCACGCCGCCACACCAGCGGCTGCTCCAGCTCGTAACGCACCGTGGCAAACGCCAACAAAGGAATCGAGGTGCCGCTGGGCGTGACGATCTGCAGGTTCTGCAGGGTCTGCGGCGAGTCACGCTCGCTGTCCACCGCGCGCCCGATCACGTCGATCAGGTAGATGTCATCGTTCACCTGGGTCACCGGCGAGCCGCTGACGATGCCGTTCATCAGGTTGGCCACGTCCTCGGACGACAGCCCAAGCTGGCGCGCCTTGTCCTGGGCAATGTCGATGCGCAGCACCTTGCCCGGCTCGTTCCAGTCGTAAATGATCTCGCCCACATGGGAGTTGCCATCGAGCAGCGCCGCCAGTTCGATCGCATGCTTGCGCACCTGGTCGATGTCCTTGCCGCTGACCCGGTACTGGATCGGCCGCCCCACCGGCGGGCCCATCTCCAGCGATTGCACGTAGCTGCCGATGCCGACGAAGTCCTCGCGCAGCCGCTCCTTCAGGCGCGCCGTGAGCGCCTCGCGCGACTCCAGGCCCTTGCTCACGATCACCAGCTGGGCGTAGTACGGGTTCTCCAGCTGCTGGTCCAGCGGCAGGTAGAAACGGATCGCGCCCTGACCGATGTAGGTACTCCAGCGCACGATGTCCGGGTCGTCCTTGAGGGTCGCCTCCAGCTTGTCCACCGCCTTGCGCGTCTCGTCGATGGAGGCGTTCTGCGGCAGGTTGAGGTCCACCAGGATCTCCGGACGGTCCGAGGACGGAAAGAACTGGTTCTGCACGAAGCGCATGCTGAACACCGCCAGGGCGAACAGCACCACGGTGCCGATGATGGTGATCCAGCGGTGGCGCATGCACCACAGCAGGCCATGGTTGAAACCGCGACCGATACGCCCGGGCTCGGCGTCGTGGGCCTTGACCTTGGCGCTGAGCAGGTGCACCCCCAGCACCGGCGCGAACAGCACCGCCACCACCCACGACACCAGCAGCGCCACGGCGATCACCGCAAACAGGGTGAAGGTGTACTCGCCCGCAGAGCTGGCGTTCAGGCCGATGGGCACGAAACCCGCCACCGTCACCAGGGTGCCGGTGAGCATCGGGAAGGCGGTGGAGGTGTAGGCGAACGTGGCCGCCTGCTCCTTGCTCTCGCCCTTCTCCAGCCGCGTGACCATCACCTCCACGGTGATCATCGCATCATCCACCAGCAGGCCCAGCGCGATGATCAGCGCGCCGAGGGAGATCCGCTGCATGGTAATGCCGCTGTACTCCATGAACACGAACACCATGGCCAGCACCAGCGGAATCGAGCAGGCCACCACCAGCCCGGCACGCACCCCGAGGCTGATGAAACTGACCACCAGCACGATCACCACCGCCTCGAACAGCGCACTGGTAAAGCCGCCCACGGCCTCCTCGACCACCACCGCCTGGTCCGACACGGTGTGCACGCCCACGCCCACCGGCAGGTCGGCGGTGGCGGCCTCCATGCGCTCGTGCAGCTGCTTGCCGAAGGCCTGGATGTTGCCGCCCTTCTTCATGCCGATGGCCAGGCCGATGGCAGGCTTGCCGTCGTAGCGGAACATCGGCGTGGGCGGGTCGGCGTAGCCGCGGCTGATCTCGGCAATATCGGCCAGGCGATAGAAGCGGTCGTCCAGGCGCAGGTTGACCTGCTCCAGGTCTTTCTCCGAGGCGAACTGGCCAGTGGTGCGCACCGAGATACGCTCGGGGCCGGCCTCCATCACCCCGGCCGGGGTCACCGCGTTCTGCGCCTGCAACGCCTGCACCACCTGGCGCTGGTCGATGCCCAGGGCCGCCAGCTTGCGGGTGGAGAAGTTCAGGTACAGCACTTCGTCCTGCTGGCCGATCATCTCGACCTTGCCCAGCCCCGGCACCTCGCGGATTTCTGCACGTACCTGCTCGACGTAATCGCGCAGCTGGCGCATCGAGATGCCATCGGCGGTGAACGCATACACCGAGCCGAACACATCGCCGAACTCGTCGTTGAAGCCGGGGCCCTGGATGCCCTGGGGGAACTCGCCGCGGATGTCCTGGATCTTCTTGCGCACCTGGTACCAGATCTGCGGGATGTCGCCAGCCTTGGTGGTATCGAGCAGGTTGACGAACACCGTCGACTCGCCGGGCCGGGTGTAGCTTTTCACGTAGTCGAGCGAGTCCAGTTCCTCGAGTTTCTTCTCGATGCGGTCGGTGACCTGCAGCAGGGTCTCGTCCTGGGTGGCGCCGGGCCAGCGGGTCTGGATGACCATGGTCTTGATGGTGAACGAGGGGTCCTCCTCACGGCCCAGGTTGAAATAGGAAAACACCCCCATCAGCAACGCGACGAACATCAGGTACCAGACGAAGGATTGGTGCTTGAGTGCCCATTCCGACAGGTTGAAGCTTCCTTTCATCGCGGGCCTTCCTCATCGATTTTTACCTTCTGGCCAGGCTTGAGGCTGTTGACCCCCGCCGTGACCACACGCTCGCCCGGCTGCAGGCCGGCACTGAGCACCACGCTGTTGTCCAGCCGCTCGCTGACCTTCACGTCACGCAATGAAACCGTATGCTGCTGCGGGTCGACGACCCATACCCGGGTGTGCCCGTCGACCTCCTGCAGGGCGCTCAACGGCAGCTCGCTGCGCGGTTGGATCGCCGAGCTCAGGGTGACGCTGATGGCCGTGCCCAGGCGAAAGGCCTCGGGGGTGTCGGCCAGGGTCAGGCGCGCGCGCCGGGTACGCGTGGCCGCGTCGGCCTGGGGCTCGATCTCGCGCAGCACGGCACTGGTGTTCACGCTGGGGTCGAGCTGCGCGGCCACCAGGAACTTCACCTCGCCCGACAGTTCGTCGGCCAGGCCTGCGGGCAGGTCGATCACCGCCTCCTTGACGTCCGGGCGCGCCAGCGTGACCACGCCCTGGCCGGCAGTGACCACCTGCCCGGCCTCGGCCTGCCAGGCAGTGACCACGGCGGGGTGGTCGGCCTGCAAGGTGCTGTAGCCGAGCTGGTCGCGGGCCTGGTTGACCGCCGCCTTGGCCTGTTCGAGCGAGGCGCCGGTAGTCTTCAGGTCGGTCTGGGCGATGTCCAGCTGGGCCTGGGCACCCACGCCCCGGTCGAACAGCTGCTGCTGACGACGGGCGTTGGCCTGGGCGTTGATCCACTGCGCCTGCACCTTGGCCAGGTCGCCTTCGGCGGCACGCAACTGGTTCTGCTGGTCGGTGGGGTCGAGGGTGGCCAGGGTGTCGCCGGCCTTCACCGTGGCGCCCACATCCACCCAGCGCCGGGCGATGCGCCCGCCCACGCGAAAGCCCAGGGTGCTTTCGTAGCGCGCCTGGATGGAGCCGGCAAAGCGCCCCAGGCGCGCCTGGTCCTGCGCCTGCACCACCTGGGACAGCACCGGGCGCACCGGCTCGGGCGGCGGCTCGTCATCGGCGCAGGCGGCCAGCAACACACAAGCGAACATCAGCCACAGGGTTCTCATTGCGTCACCCCGATATCGGCTGGGTCTGCCACTTCCACCTGCATGTCCGGGTGCAGCAACTGCCCACCCGCGATCACCACGGTTTCGCCGCCCTTGAGGCCGTCGCCCACCACCACCTTGCCGGTGAGGTAGCGCAGCACCTTGACCTTGCGCAGGTTGACCTTGTTGTCCTGGCCCACCAGCCACACCGCCGGGTCATGCACATCCTTGGTCAGCGCCGACCACGGCAGCTCGATGCTCGGGGTGCCCTCGGCCCTGGCGGTGGCACTCACCACCGAGCCCAGCTGCATGGCCGGCGGCACCTCGCTCAGGCCGACCTTTACCTGCACCGTGCCGCTTTGCGCCGAGACCGTCGGGGTGATTTCGCGCACGTGCCCCTTGGCTTGCACCTTGGGGTCGTCGAGCAGGCTGACGATGATCGCCTGCTGGGTGGGTGGCGCCATCAGCAGCGATTCGTAGACGTTGAACACCGCGTCGCGCTCGCCGTCGCGGGCCAGGGTGAAGATCGGCACGGTGGCCTGCACCACCTGCCCCACCTCGGCCTGGCGCGCGGTGATCACCCCGGGCGCCTCGGCGATCAGCGCGGTGTAGCTCAGTTGTTCGCGGGCGTTGGCCAGTTGCGCCTGGGCGGCCTTGAGCGCGCTCTGGCTGCTGCGTAGGGCGGCCTGGGCCGCGTCGTACTCGCTCTGGCTGGTGTAGCCCTTGGGCAGCAGCTTCTGCTGGCGCACGAAGGCGGCGGAAGTCTGGGTCACGCGAGCCTGTTCGGCGAAGACCTCGGCCTTGGCCGAGTCGACATTGGTTTGCAGGTCCTTGGGGTCCAGGCGCGCCAGCACCTGATTGGCGCTGACGTGATCGCCCACGTCGACGTTGCGCTCGATGATCTTGCCGCCCACGCGAAACGACAGGTCGGCCTGCACCCGTGCCTGGACATCGCCGGTGAGGGTCACGGAGGCTGCAAAGTCGCCGGCCTTGACCTGTTGCACCGCCACCCTGGGCAGGTCGGGTGCGGCGGCTTTCTTCTCGCCGCAGCCAAGCAGCAGCGCAAGCCCCAGGCAGACGATCAGGTTGGGGGGCGACACCGTCATGCGGGCTCCTTGCGTGGGTTCTGGGCAGTTGCTAGATGCGACTGTTAGCGTAGATCAGGGTTCCGCGTGCCGCTTGTCCTGGGGGCAATTGAGCACAGCGGCGACGTTGCGAGGGGTGGGGGCTGTCGCCTGCATCGCGTTTGATCGCGGCGCTGGAGCAGGATGCGCAGAGCAACTGCATCGTGCTGGAGAAGGCGTTGGGGCAGACGCGGGGGGTGGGGCAAGGGCGGTGGCCGGAGAGAAGACGGGGCCGCGGGGCGGCCCATCGCGGGTCAAGCCCGCTCCCACACAGACAGCGACGGTCCTTGTGGGAGCGGGCTTGACCCGCGATAAGAGCGACGCGGTGTCAGGGCCTCAGCCCTGCCATTTGCCGCCCTCGACGATCACACTCTCCGGCTTGGTGTCGTCGCTAAGCTCCTTGCGCACGTACTGGTCATACAGCTTGAGCAGGTACTTCTGCTCGCCCAGACGCGCCAGCTCGCTGTTGACCCAGTCACGCAGCTCGATGTTGCCCTTCTTCACCGCCGGCGCAATCGGCGCTTCCTCGCCCAGCTTCTCGTCCAGCACACGGTAGCCCGGGTTCTGCTTGGACCAGCTGAACAGGATCAGGTTGTCCTGCGCATACGCATCGCCACGGCCATTGGCCAACGCCTGCAACGACTCGGAGTTCTTCTCGAACTTGAGCAGTTTCCAGTCCGGGTGGTTCTTGGTCAGCCAGATGTCCGCCGTGGTGCCGGTGGTGACGATGGTGGTCTTGGCCGCCAGGTCGTCGAGCTTCTTCACCTCGCTGCCCTCGGGCACCAGCGCCTGTACCGCCACGCGCAGGTTGGGGTTGGTGAACTCCACCGCTTCCTTGCGCTCCGAGGTCACGGTCATGTTGGCCAGAATCAGGTCGACCTTGTCGCTCTGCAGGAAGGGAATGCGGCTGGCCGGCTCCACGGCCACGAACTCCACCTTGTTCTCGTCGCCCAGCAGCGACTTGGCCAGCTCGCGACCGATGTCGGTGTCAAAGCCCACATAGCGCCCGCTTTCATCCACATAGCCGAATGGCGGCTTGTCGGTGAACACGCCGACGATCAGTTTGTCGCGGGCCTTGATGGTTTCCAGGTAGCTGGTGGCCGGCGCTGCGGCATTGGCGGCAGGCTTGCTCGGCGCTTCGGATTTGTTGCACCCGGCCAGTACGGCCAGGGTGAACAGCGACAGCAGCAGTTTTGAAGCGTGGGCAGTCTTCATGACAGTTCCTTGTGTGGTGTCTTGGGCAGGCTTTCGACAAAGGAGAATTTCTCCAGGAACTGCTGCGCGCGTGCGGTCTGCGGGTTCGTAAAGAAGCTCTCGGGGGGGCTCTGTTCAAGGATCCTGCCGGCCTCCATGAACACGATGCGGTCGGCCACCGCGCGAGCGAAGGCCATTTCATGGGTCACGATCAACAGGGTCATGCCGTCGCGGGCCAGGCCCTGGATCACCTGCAGCACTTCCTTGACCATCTCCGGGTCGAGGGCGGCGGTCACCTCGTCGAACAGCATCACCTGCGGGTTCATGCACAGCGAACGCACAATGGCGATACGCTGCTGCTGGCCACCGGAAAGCTGGCGCGGATAGGCGTCGCGCTTGTCCAGCAGGCCCACTCGCGCCAGCAGTGCTTCGGCCTGGGCCTGGGCCTCGAGGCGTTCGCGTTTCTGCACCTTGAGCGGCCCGAGCAGCAGGTTTTCCATCACGCTCATGTGGCCGAACAGGTGGTAGCTCTGGAACACCATGCCCACCTGCTGGCGCACCTGGCGCCAGTCGGTGGCCTTGCTCAGCAACTCTTTACCGGCCAGTGTCAGGCTGCCGCCGTGGGCCACTTCCAGGCCATTGAGGCAGCGCAGCAGGGTGCTCTTGCCGCAGCCGCTAGGGCCCAGGATCACCACCACTTCGCCGCTGCGCACCTGCAGGTCGATGTCCTTGAGCACCTGGTGCTCACCGAAGAACTTGTTGAAACCCTTGAACTCGATCAATGCGCTCATGCGTGTGTCCAGCGCCGCTCCAGCGCCCGCGAGGCGGCCGACAGCGGGTAGCAGATGAAAAAGAAGAACAGGAACAGCGCACCGTAGATCAGCACCGACTCATAGGTGCGCTCGATGATCTGCTGGCCCACCTTGATCACGTCCACCACGCCGATCAGCACTGCCAGCGAACTGGTCTTGATGATGCGCGTGTAGATGTTGATGGTCGGCGGGGTCATGCGCTTGAGTGCCTGGGGCAGCAGCACGTAGCCATACAGCTGCCAGCCATCCAGGCCGATCGACAGCCCCGCCTCGCGTTGCCCGCGCGGCAGCGAATGCAGTGCACCGCGCACCACCTCGCCCACCTCGCTGGCACCCCACAGCGACAGCACCAGCACCGCGCACCAGAAGCTCGGAATGCTCACGGCAAAGAAGATCGGCAGGCCGAAGAACAGCAGGTACAGCCACACCAGTACCGGTATCGCCCGAAACAGCTCCAGGTACACCCGCAGCACCAGGTTCACGCTGCGCTTGCCGAGGGTGGCGAGCACGCCGTAGAGCACCCCGCCCAGGGTGCTGAAGACGATGCCCAGGGCCGAGATCGACAGGGTTTGCGCGGCGCCCTGGGCCAGTTGCGGCAGCGACACCAGCAGCAGTTCAAGACCCGAACTGGCCATGTTGCAACCTCCTTTCCAGGCGGCTCAGCAGCAGCGACAACGGCAAGAACAGCAGCACGCAGATCAGCGTCAGCACCGCGAGCATTTCGTAGGTCTTGTAGTACAGGGCGATGTAGCTCTTGGTGGTGTAGAGAATCTCGGGCACCGCCACCGCCGACACCACGGTGGTTTCCTTGAGCAGGAAGATGAAGTTGGCGAACAGCGCCGGCAGGCTGAGGATGCCGGCCTGGGGCAGGATCACGTGGCGCAGCAGCTGGCCTTCGGACAACCCGATGGAGCGCCCGGACTCCAGCTGTGCGGCGGGCACCGCCTCGACACCGGCGCGCAGCACCTCGGTCAGGTAGGCCCCGCCGAGAAACGTCATGGTGATGATCGCGGCGGCGAAGCCGGAAATCTTCAGGCCCAGGCTGGGCAGCGCGAAGTACACGAAAAACAGCTGGATCAGCAGCGGCGTGTTGCGTGCCAGCTCCACGTACAGGCCCACGGCACGCTGCAGGTAGGGCGTGCGGTAGACCAGGATCGCGGTGTTGATCACGGCCACCACCAGCGAGGTGGCGATGGCGATCAGGCCGACCTGCAGGGTGACCCCGACGGCCTTGAGAAACGCGGGCAATGTGCTGAGGATGAATGCGACGTCGAAGCTCATCGGCGTGGCCTCGGCGTCCGAAACAGGGTGCGCTGCATGGGGGTGGTCTCGAACCGGCCCGAGGGTAGACGGGCGGTGGCGGCTAGGGTTGGGCGTGCCGGTAAGCACTTTGGTAATACTCTAAAGCTATAAAAATATTTATTTAAATATCTTTATTGCATATTGATATCACGCAAAAAACTAACCGCAAATTTCCTCGTGGCAGGCGGGATCTTTCCCGCGCGCGCGCCATCAAACAGCTGTCGTGCGCGGCCCCGTGGGCCGTTCAACCCACAAGGAAAACAACACCATGAACAGCGACCAGCCGACCCTCGACCCCAGCGAACTGATCAAATGGCTGACGGCCCTGCGCCGCGCGGTCAACACACCACGCTGAAACCCCATTCAAAAAAAACGCCGACCCGGTAACCGGAGTCGGCGTTTTGCATCGTGCGGTCTACATCGGGCGAATCAGAACGCCGGCAGTACCGCGCCTTTGTATTTCTGCTCGATGAAGGCTTTCACTTCAGGGCTGGTCAGGGCCTTGGCCAGCTTCTGGATGGCGTCGCTGTCCTTGTTGTCGGGGCGCGCCACCAGGAAGTTCACGTAAGGCGAGTCGGAACCCTCGATCACCAGGGCATCCTTGGCCGGGTTCAGGCCGGCTTCCAGCGCATAGTTGGTGTTGATCATGTCCAGGTCGACCTGGTCCAGCACGCGTGGCAGCAGGGCCGACTCAAGCTCCTTGAACTTGAAGTTGTGCGGGTTCTTGGCGATGTCCTTGGGCGTGGCCAGGGCGTTTTTCGGATCTTTGAGTTCGATCAGCCCGGCCTTCTGCAGCAGGATCAGCGCACGGCCACTGTTGGAGCCTTCGTTGGGGATGGCGATGGTGGCGCCGTCCTTGAGCTCGGCCAGGCTCTTGACCTTCTTCGAGTAGCCACCGAACGGTTCAACGTGTACGCCGATCACGGTTTCCAGGTGGGTGCCTTTACCTTCGTTGAAGCTCTTGAGGTAGGGCAGGGTCTGGAAGTAGTTGGCGTCCAGACGCTTCTGATCGACCTGCACGTTGGGCTGCACGTAGTCGGTGAACACCTTGATTTCCAGGTCCACGCCTTCCTTGGCCAGGGTTGGCTTGATCAGCTCGAGGATCTCGGCGTGGGGCACCGGGGTGGCGGCAACCACCAGCTTCTGGCCGGCGTGGGCGAAACCTGCAACCGACAGAGCGGCTGCCAATGCAGTCAACAACAAAGCCTTTTTCATGCGCAGTCCTTATTCGAATCACAGCCATCGTCGACGGCGAAAGAGAGGGTGCCAGTATTGTGCTAGCTGGCGTGGAGGCGACAATACCGAGATTTTTTATTCCTTAACAATATCTTTTATGCAGACGCTTATATCTTTTTGACTGATAAAGAAGAGAGCACCGGCTGGCCTGCCAGGTGCATCCGGCGCCGCAACAGACAATGCTCGCGGTCTATCGATTAGCGGTCTCGATGGCAACCTCGGTGATGACAGTGGCCAGTTCCTTCTCGAGTGCACCATCACCCTGCACATTGGCGTAGATGTCATACCTGATCTCATGCGTGGAATTCATCCAGCGCAATCCTGTCCTCCTGACCCCACCCATTACTTTTTCCGACGTTTTCACCAGGGGCTTGCCGGGGTCCTGAGGCTTGGCGTAATCATCGTCGTAAACCACCACGCGCTGTGTCAGCTCGCGCTCATAGTGGGTCTCGTAGGTCACCACATAATCATCGCCGCACGAATAAAGCGACATGACGCCGTTCAAGCCGCCCTCCTTCATCTCGACCCCGGAGGGGAGTTCTTTGGACAGCCGACATTGCAACTTCTCGATCGCTGCTCGGGATTGCGATTTGAATCGGACGGCTTGAGCCAGCCTTCTGTCGCTCGCCTGGGCGAGTGTGATCATCGAACTGAATTGCTCGAAACCAGGAAAGGTCGAGTTCTTCTCTGGCTCGGCCGTGGGCGAGACCGCCCTTTTCTCAATGACCTTCTGGATATGGGTATTGCCACTGAGCGGTAGAATCTCCAGCTCGGCGCTTGCCGAAAAGGAAGCGAGCAGCGTGCTCATGCACAGCATCGACAGGCGCATCAGCGGCTGGCCTGGGCAAGGAAGACACGTACCGCGCAAGGTAGGTTTTTCATGAATATCCTTTCAATGCTTCAAGCGATCCAAGGCTTGCGAAGCAAGAAGGTAATCCACCTCATTCGCATCTGCAACGGTTGCTCCGCAGACAACCGCCTGTGCGTTACGCCTACACACCCAACCGCAGCGCCACCTTCTCCAGCAAGGCCTTCAGGCCACTGCGCTCACTTGCACCTGCGCGCAGCAACACCTCGATCTGCCGCTCCAACGCGGCCAGCGGCGTCAAGGTTTCCGGCAGGTTCAGATGCTCGGGCAGTATTTCCTCCCCGCTGCTGACCAGCAGGGCGAAGTGAATGACGTTTTCCAGTTCGCGGGTGTTGCCCGGCCAGCTGTGCAGTTCCAGCACCCGCTGCGCGGCCTCGCTGAGCAGCGGCGGCACGGCCAGGTTCAGGCGCGGGCTGTAGATGCCCACGAAGTACTCGGCCAGCGGCAGGATATCGCCCACCCGCTCGCGCAACGCGGGCAGCTCGAGGCGGCCTTCGTGCAGGTAGTGGTAGAGACGGTCGTGGAACTTGCCGGCGGCCACGGCCTGGGCCAGGTCGATGCTGGAGGCGGCCACCAGGCGCACGTCCACCGGGTTGGGTTGCTGGGCGCCAACGCGGGTGACTTCGCGGTTTTCCAGGGCAGCCAGCAGCTTGACCTGGATCGGCAGCGGCAGGTCGGCGATTTCATCCAGGTACAGCGTGCCGCCGTTGGCCGAGCCGAACCAGCCGGCGCGGCTGCTGGCGGTACCACTGTGGGCGCCGGCGCTGTAGCCGAACAGTTCGGCGTCGGCGTAGGTGGGGCTGATGGCGCCGCAGTTGACCGAGACGAACAGCCCGCCGCGGTCGCTGGCGCGGTGGATCTGCCGGGCCAGCAGCTCCTTGCCGGTGCCGCTTTCGCCGCGGATCAGCACGGGCAAGGCCAGCGGCGCCAGCAGCTCCAGCTCTTCGCGCAGCTGGCGCGAGCGCGGGTCGACGAACACCAGCGCCTTGGCGCGGATGCTCAACGGGCTCTTGTCGCTCTCGGGGAAGGTCAGCAGTGGCTGGCCGTAGGTGTCGTGAAGGCTCATGGCAAACTCCCGCCCGAGCGACTCACGGCGCGGACGTCTTGATGAAAAAGAGGGTAGCGCCCGGGGTCAGGCGCGACGCAGTGCGTGCTGTTCCAGGCGGCTCTGCAGGCGATAGAGGTAGGCAAAGCCCTGCTCCCAGCGCCGGTGTCCAGACTTGACGTTGATATGCCCGGCGCCGCCGAGCACACCGGCTTCTGCGCCCCAGGCGCGGGCCAGTTGCATCGCCCGTGGCGCACTGACCGCCGGATCGTTGTCGGAGGTGACCACCTGGCTGGGAAACGGCAGCAGGTTCTGCGGAATCGGCGCGAAGTTGCGCAGGGCCGGTGCACAGGCCGGGCGTTCGACGTCGGCCGGGGCCACCAGCAGTGCGCCACGTACCTGCTGCAGCAGGGTTTCGCTGGCGTGGGCGGCCCAATGCGCGACGGTGATGCAGCCCAGGCTGTGGGCGATCAGGATCACCGGCGAGGTGTCGGCGGCGATGGCATGTTCGAGCGCGGCAACCCAGTCTTCACGACGCGGGGTGATCCAGTCGGCCTGTTCGACGCGGGCACTGTTGGGCAGGCTGTTCTGCCAGTGGGTTTGCCAGTGATCGTCTGGCGATCCTTGCCAGCCCGGCACAATCAGGTAACGAATCGACTCATTGCGCATGAGATGCCTCCTGCTGGGTTTGCATTGCATGAGGGCAAGTATAGGGCGGGGGTTATATTCGTAAAGGAATAAGAAGCTATTTATTAATAACCAAAACTGCTTTCCGAATACTGTGTGCAACCCTGTGGGCGCTGGTATCGGCGCCTTCGGAACGGGCATAAAAAAAGGGGCCGTCCCCTGCCAGGATACGGCCCCCGAATGCGTTGCCCTTACCGTTGCATCGTGTTCAACGCGCGGTGATCACCGAAAGCTTGGTGATACCCGCCCGCTCGATCGAGGCCATGGCGCGCGCCACTTCCCCATAATTCACACCGTCGTCCGCCTGCAGTTGCACGCGTACCTCCGGGTCCTTGGCCTTGGCCGCCTGCAAGCTGGTCTCCAGCAAGTCCGGCTGGATCTCGTCCTTGTTGATGAACAACTTGCCGCCCCCATCGATGCTCACCACCAGCGGGTCCTTCTGCTCCACCGGGGCCACGGCCTCGGTCTTGGGCAGGCTGATCGGGATCGCGTTGGTCAATAACGGCGCGGTCACGATGAACACCACCAGCAGCACCAGCATCACGTCCACCAGCGGCGTCACGTTGATCTCGCTGAGTACCTCGTCACTGTCCTGGGTAGAAAAGGCCATGTCAGGACGCCTCTTTCACAGGTTGGCCGCTCACTGTTGCAGCTTTGTGAAGCGCAGGGTGCACCAGCACGCGGAAGGCACTCTTCTGCGCCAGGCTGTAGAAGTCGTGGGCAAAGTCGTCGAGGTCGGCCGCCGTGAGTTTCAGGCGACGCAGGAAGTAGTTGTAAACCAGCACCGCCGGCACCGCGACCGCGATCCCCACACCCGTGGCCACCAGCGCCGCACCAATCGGCCCGGCCACGGTTTCCAGGCTCGCCGAGCCCGCCGCACTGATGCCCTTGAGCGCTTCCATGATGCCCCACACGGTACCGAACAGGCCGATGAACGGCGACGTGCTGCCGATACTGGCCACCACCGCCAGGCCGGTTTCCAGCGAGCGGCGCTCACGCACGATCTGCTGGCGCAGGGCGCGTTCGAGGCGGTCCTGGTGGTTGATCGCCTGGCTCAGGTCATTGGCCTGGCCGGGCTCGCCCACCGCGATGGCGGCGTAGCCGGCCTGGGCCACGCGGGCGGCGGCGCCGGGCTGGGTCTGGGTGAGTTCGGCGGCCGAATCAAGGCTTGAGGCCGCCCAGAACTGCTTGTGGAAGCGCTTGTCCTGGTTCTTCAGGCGGGCGAACTGCAAGCCCTTGACCAGGGCCAGGCCCCAGGTCGCGACGGAAAACACCACCAGCAGCCAGATCACCGCGCTTTCGATGGATTCAAGGGGGGATGCCAATACACTCATGATGGTTTCTCTCTGTTAGCGCGAAATTTTTAGCGAATCTTGAAATCGATCGGCACGCTGACCCAGCCCGCCTGGGCCACGTCGCCCTGCTTGGCCGGCACGAAGCTCCAGCGCTTTACCGCCGCCAGCGCGGCGTCGTCGAGCTGCTGGCGACCACTGCTCTTCTGCAACTGGATCTCGCCAGGCTTGCCGCTGGGCAACACATACACCCGCAGCAGCACGGTGCCTTCCCAGCCGCGACGCTGGGCCAGCGACGGGTATTCCGGCGCCGGGTTCTTCAGGTACGCCGCGCTGGCCGAAGCCGGGGTCACCGGCGCCGGGGCAGGTGGCGCAGGCGGGGCGGCAGGTTGTGGCGGTGCCGGCGGCGGCTCGACCGGTTTGGGCGCAGGCTTGGGCTCGGGCTTGGGCACCGGCTTTGGCTTGGGCTTGGGTACCGGCTTGGGCGGTGGCGGCGGCTTGACGGCCAACTCGTCGACCACCGGCGGTGGTGGCTCCACCACAGGCTCGGCCGGCGCCGGGGGCGGCGGCTCGACAACCGGTGGCGCCGGCTGGGAAAACTCGATGGTCATCGGCGGGATTTCCGGTGGAACCACCGGCAACACCGGGGCCGGTGCCTGGCTGACCCAGTAGGCCACGGCACCATGCAGCACCAGCGCGAAAACCCCGAGCAGCACCTTCTCGCGGCCCTTCAAGGCACTGCGCGGGGTGCGCTGCAAGCGCTGTTGCGCCAGCGGCAACCGGTGCGGCCGACCGAGGTCGACCAGCTCGCCGCCCGGCGCCTGGCGCCAAAGCACATCGAGAGCACTGGCGGCGGTCTGGACATTACCCATTGATCAACTCCTGGGAGGTTCGGTGCATGTGCATCGAAGGCCGCCCGGTCTGGCCGGCCTTCGCTGAGGTGGATGATCGACGCGCGCTGCTTATCTCTTAAAGTAATCTTTAAAGTTATGGATAGAACCTGATCGCATATACAAAACCGCTGAACCGCTCTAGCCCGCGCCAATCAAGGGCTGGAGGGCATTGCTGATCTGGCAATGCCTTTGCGGCATCGAAAATATTCGCCAAAGGCATCGAAAAACCCCTCAGAAGTCATAGCGACCGGTCACGCCCAGGGTCCGCGGGGTGCCGAGCAGCCCTTCGTAGCCGCCGTTGGCGGCGCTCCACAGGGTGGTGTAGTAGGTCTTGTCGAAGGCGTTCTTCAGCCATAGCGACACGTCCCACTGCCCGCCCCCGGCATCGCCGCGCAGGCCGGTACTGAGGTTGACCACGGCGTAGCTGGGGATCTGCGCGAAGTCCGAGTCCTCGACCGTGCCCACCGCCCTGGAGCGGAACGCATAGCTGGCGGTGACATAGGGCTGCAGGCCGTTGTCCAGGTCCCACTGGTACTGCCCGTTGGCGTTGGCGATCCATTTGGAGGCGCCGACCACCTGATGCCCGCTGAGGTCGCAGGCGGCCGGGGCACCCGGTTGCAGAGCCACCTCCGGCGCGCACGGGGCGTCCTTGTAGGCGAGGTAGCGCACGTCGTTGAACGAGCCGTTGAGGTTCAGCGTAAGGCCGCGCAGCGGCACCAGGGTGCTGTCGAACTCGACCCCGCGTGAGCGCACCGAGCCTGCGTTGGTCAGGTACTGCACGCGGTTGGCGTCGTCGTAGGCGTTGGTCTGGTAGCCGTTGACCTGGGTCCAGAACAGGTTGGCGTTCAGTTGCAGGCGGCGGTCCCACAGGGTGCTCTTGAAGCCCAGTTCGGCGTTGTTGGCGCGCTCGGTGCCGATCAGCAACGAGTCGGCGCCAGCCACCGGTGCGGTGCCCACCGCCAGGTTGACCCCGCCGGACTTCTCGCCGTGGGACAGCGTGGCGTAGCCCAGCAGGTCGTCGGTGAAGCGGTAACTGAGGTTGAGCAGGCCCGAGGGGCTGGTGCTGTACTGGTTGAGGTCGCCCGAGTCATACGCACCGGCCCGTCCCTGGCGTACCGCTGCCGCCGCCCCGCTGACCGCAGCGCCGCCCACCGGGGCGCTGCGGTTGACCCAGGCGCTTTTCTCTTCGTAGGTGCCGCGTATCCCGGCGGTGAAGTCCAGGCGCGGGGTGAGGTGCCAGGTGCCCTGACCGAACAGGGCGAAGCTGTCGGTCTTGATGTGCCCCTTGCCCACCGAGCTGACGTTGGCCAGCGCACCGGTCGGCGTGCCGTTCCACACGTCGGCCTGGGGGCCGTAGAAGGCGAAGGACTTGTTGTCCAGGTTGGAGCCGAAGTAGTACGCGCCCAGTACGTAGTCGAAGAAGCCGCCCGTGGGCGAGGCCAGGCGAAATTCCTGGGAGTACTGCTTGTCTTGCACCGACACCCCGGCGTTGTAGGTCGCCGGCACATCCAGGCCGTCGTCGTTGCGCGGGGTGAAGTCCCACCAGCGGTAGCTGCTGATGGAGGTCAGGGTGAAGTCGTTGTCCAGGGTCCAGTTGGCCTCCAGCGAGGTGCCGCCCTGGAACACCGTGACCTTCTGGTCGTCGTCCAGGTTGACCTTGCGGTGGCGGCCGTCGACCAGCGTGGCGCCGGCCGCCGCCGCACGGCTTTCATAGCGGTTGACGCCGTTGATGGTCGGCCCGGTGCTGTACAGCACGCGGGTGCCGGCGCTGGAGTCTTCCTCGTTGTAGTCGCCGATCCAGCGCAGGTTGAACTGCTCGCTGGGCTTGTACAGCAGTTGCCCGCGAAAGCCCTGGCGCGCGCCACCGTTGAGGGTGTGGCCGTCGTGCTCGTTGCTGATGTCGCCGTCGCTGCGCGTGCGGTAGGCCGAGAAGCGACCGGCCAGGGTCTCGGTGAGCGGGCCGGAAAGCGTGCCCTTGGTCTGGAAGTAGCCGTCCTCGCCCACCGAGGCCTCGATGCTGCGCTCAGGGGTGAAGCTGGGCGCACGGGTGCTGATGTTGATGACCCCCGCAGTGGTGTTCTTGCCGAACAGGGTGCCCTGGGGGCCGCGCAGCACTTCGAGCTGCTCGATGTCCATGAGGTCGAACACCGCCATGCCGGGGCGGCCGAGGTAGACGTTGTCCAGGTACAGCCCCACGCTGCCTTCCAGGCCGTCGCTGGCCGGGTTGTTGCCCAGGCCGCGGATCGACACGCTGGACTGGCGCGCATGCATGTAGGCCACGTTGACGCTGGGCACCAACTGCTGAAGGTCCTGGATGCGGTACACGCGCTGGCTTTCCAGGGCCTGGCCGTCGAGCACGCTCATCGGCGTGGGCACGTCCTGGGCGCTCTCTTCACGTCGGCGCGCAGTCACGGTGACGGCCTTGAGCTGGCTGTCGGGCTTGACCTCGGGCGCCGCCTCGGTGGCCGCCTGGGCCGGCAGCCAATGCGCGCTGCCGGCCAGCAGCAAGGCCAGCGGCAGGCGCTTGAGCCGTCGGGAAGACAAGGGTGCGGCGGGGGAAGACGGGCGCATGGGCGGCTCCTGGGCAAGGAATTGATATTCCTTAAAGTTATTTATTTATGATTTCACATATGTTTACTGCATAAGAGATTGCCTTTATAAGGAGTGCAGCCGAGGCAGAGCAAATGCATTTGCCCGATACTTTTCATGTGAAAAATGCATATCGACCTACGCCAGCTTCGCCACCTGATCGCGCTTGCCGAGCACCGCAGCTTCGTGGCGGCGGCGAACGCGGTGAGCCTTTCGCAATCGGCCTTCAGCCGTAGCATCCAGGCCCTGGAACACAGCGCCGGGTGCCTGCTGGTGGACCGGTCGAGCAAGGAGCTGGCGCCGACCAAGCAGGGCCTGGTGGTGCTCGAACATGCACGCCGGCTGGTCAGCGGCGCGCATCAGTTGAGCAACGAGATCAGCCAGTTCAACGGCCTGGAGGCCGGCGAGCTGCGCTTTGGCTGCGGCCCGGCGCCGGCCGCCGGGCTGGTGCCGCGTGCCATCGGCACGTTCATCGGGCGCTACCCCAGGGCACGGGTGCGCTTTCAGGTGGATGACTGGCAGAACCTGGACAAGCGCCTGCTGGCCGAGGAGTTCGAGTTCTTCGTGGCCGACACCCGCCGCTTCGAGGCCGACCCGGCCTACCACACCGTGCGCCTGCGCCCGCGCCGCTGGCACTTCTGCTGCCGCGCCGCGCACCCGCTGGCGCAACTGCCGAACGTCAGCGCCGAGCAACTGCTGGCCTACCCCCTGGCGGTGACCCTGCGCCCGCCCAACCTGCGCAAGGTGATCAGCGACCTGAGCGGGCGCCCGGACTTCACCGCCAGCGTCGAGTGCGAGAACGGCTACAGCCTGCTGGGGGTGGTGCTGAACTCCGACGCGATCGGCATCTGCAGCGCCAACAGCGATGCGCTGCACAGCGCCGCCCAGCAACTGGTGCGCCTGAACATCGACGGCCTGCACGACGACTGCGAGGAGCTGTACACCCGCTACGGCATCGTCAGCCGTGCGCGCCAGCGCCTGTCGCCGCTGGCCGAGGCAATGATCGCGCAGATCGTCGCCACCGATCAGGCCGACCAGGACCTGTGCAACCTGGAGCGCCTGGCCATCTGAGGTGTTGCGCCGGGCGCATCGAAGGTATTCGGCAAATGCGCTTGTGGTCGCGTGGCGTGCAGGGCGAAATCACCCACCAGACTTTCAACCGGTGAGCGCCATGACCCAACCTGCCCCCGTGCGCAACGTGCTGTACATCATGTGCGACCAGCTGCGTCGCGATTATCTGTCGTGCTACGGCCACCCGCACCTGCACACGCCCAACATCGACCGCCTGGCCGCTGCCGGGGTGCGCTTCAGCCGCGCCTACACCCAAGGCACCATCTGCGGGCCGTCGCGCATGTCGGCGTACACCGGGCGCTATGTGAGCAGCCACCAGGTGGCCTGGAACAGCGTGCCGCTGCCGCTGGAGGAGCTGACCCTGGGCGACTACCTGCGCCCGGCCGGCATCCGCACCGCGCTGGTGGGCAAGACCCACGCCACGCCGAACCTTCAGGCGCAGCAGCAGCTGGGCATCGACGCCGACATGGCCAGGCAGCTCGATGAAGTGGGTTTCGAAGCCTATGTGCGCCATGACGGTATCTACCCCGACGACCCGCAGTTCGCCGACAAGCGCGAGAGCGCCCCATACACCCGTTACCTGCGCGAACACGGCTATGGCGGCGACAACCCCTGGCACGACTGGGCCAATGCAGCGCAGGGCGAAGACGGCGAGGTGCTCAGCGGCTGGCACATGCGCCACGCCGACCGCCCCACGCGCCTGCCCGAGCAGCATTCGGAGACGGTGTACACCACCGACCGCGCCATCGACTTCATCACCGAACAGGGCGAGCAGCCGTGGTGCCTGCACCTGTCGTACATCAAGCCGCACTGGCCGTACATCGCGCCGGCGCCGTACCACGCGCTGTATGGCGCGGCGCAGGTGCTGCCGGCGGTGCAGGGCGGGCGCAGCGATCACCCGGTGTATGGCGCGTTCCGCCAGCATCAGGAGAGCGTGAACTTCTCCCGCGAGGAGGTGCGCCTGAAGGTGATCCCCACCTACATGGGGCTTATCAGGCAGGTGGACGACCAGCTCGGACGGCTGTTCGAAGTGCTTCGACGCACCGGGCGCTGGGACGACACGCTGATCGTGTTCACCAGCGACCACGGTGATTTTCTGGGCGACCACGGGCTGGGGGAAAAGGAGTTTCTACTGGAGCAGGCGGTGGGTGTGCCGTTGATCGTGCGCGACCCGCGTGGGGCGGCAGATGCCACCCGTGGCACGGTGGATGCGCGGCTGGTGGAAACCATCGATGCGCTGCCGACGTTTCTGGACGCACTGGGATTGCCGGGGGCCGAGCATCGGCTGGAGGGGCGGTCACTGGCACCGTTGCTGCACGGTACGGCGCAGGGATGGCGCGAATACGCGATTGCCGAGTACGACTATGCGTTCCAGACCCCGGCGCGGGAGCGGCTGGGTCAGCCGATCGACCGTTGCCGCATGACCATGGTGCGCAGCGAGCGCTTCAAGTACATCGCGTATGACGGCTTCAGGGCGCAGCTGTTCGACCTGCAGGAAGACCCGCAGGAGCGGCACGACCTGGGCGATGATCCGGCGCATGCCGGCGTGCGCGAGGTGCATCAGGGATACCTGTTGCAGTGGCTGCGCGGGCTCAAGCGCCGCACCACGATCAGCCATGCGGAGATCGAGCGGCGGGGGGAGCGGTTCCGCTACGGGGAGCCGCAGGCGGACAGCGTGGTGAAGATCGGGGTGTGGTGAGGCGGGCCGCTTCGCGGCCCGTCGCGGGTCAAGCCCGCTCC